>CADBMH010000175.1 GCA_902795705.1 uncultured Lachnospiraceae bacterium
ATTGGTATCAGAAGCTGAGAAAATTCTGATGGTTGACAGGAAGATGATTGCAGAAACAATAGATTCGCTGATATTAAATAGGGAAATTATGACGGAGGAGGTCGGAGAAGAACGGAGACTATATGATTCGACGCTTTATTATCTGGAAATGAATGCGGCAAGGATGCTTTTGGATCTAAATGTTCCGTTTCGTATAGAAGAGGAATTGTTAGAGAAAAGAATTAAGAAAATCGAAAAAGAGCAGAGGATTGTGCTCGATGAAATACAAAGAGAGGCCGTGATTGAATCAGAGAAAAACGGAGTAACGATCATTACCGGAGGTCCGGGAACGGGAAAGACGACAACGATACATATTATTTTGCGGATTTTTGAGGAGGAGGGGCTGGATGTGCTTTTAGCAGCACCGACAGGAAGGGCTGCAAAGCGGATGTCAGAAACGACCGGCTATGAGGCACAGACGATACACAGACTCTTAGAACTCAGCGGAAGTGCGGAAGGTGATGACAGGAGTGGAATGCATTTTGAACGAAATGAAAAACAGCCTTTGGAAGCGGATGTATTGATTGTTGATGAATTTTCGATGGTGGATATTCATCTCCTGAATGCCCTTTTAAAGGCTCTTGTACCGGGGTGTCGGCTGATCGTGGTGGGGGATGTCAATCAGCTTCCGAGTGTGGGACCGGGAAATGTGCTTAGAGATATGATCCGGAGTGAGTTTTGTCATGTGGTCAGATTGAACCGGATATTCAGGCAGGCGGCAGAGAGTCAGATTGTTGTGAATGCACATAAAATTAATGCGGGGCAGGAAATTATTTTGGATAATGATAATAAGGATTTCTTTCATATGGAGCGAAATTCTGTCACGACAATCATGGATGAGGTGATCCCTTTGGTGCTGAAGAAGCTGCCCGGATATGTAGAGGCAACTTCGTATGACATTCAGGTACTTACCCCGATGCGTAAAGGGGATCTTGGTGTAGAAAACCTGAATCGGGTACTGCAAAGCTATGTGAATCCGGAGATGTTTGGAAAACGGGAAAAAGAATTTCACGGAACGATTTTCAGAGAGCAGGATAAGGTTATGCAGATTAAGAATGATTATCAGATCGGATGGAAGAAATATACTCCTTATGGTGATTGCTATGAAGAAGGAACCGGAGTGTTTAATGGGGATGTTGGTGTTGTGCGAAGGATATTAGAACTTGAGGAATGTGTTGAAGTTGAGTTTGAAGAAGGAAAACTGGTTTCATATGAGTATAGCCAGATGGAGGAGTTGGAGCTTGCTTATGCGATTACTGTTCATAAATCTCAGGGGAGTGAGTATCCTGCTGTGGTTCTTCCTCTGCTTAGCGGACCAAAGCCCTTGTTTACTAAAAATCTTTTGTATACTGCGGTTACGCGTGCAAAGAAGTGTGTAGTGATCGTTGGAAGTGAAAAGTCTGTACAGCAGATGATTTGTAATGTATTTGAACAAAAAAGGTATTCCGGTCTTGAAAAACGAATACGGGAAATGAAGGAGGAAATGTTCTGAGTAAGCTGAAAGAGGGGTTGCTGCGGATGTGTTTTCCGCCGAGATGTGTTATATGCGATGGCGTGCTTTCCGGGAAAGAACAATATTTATGTGCCGCGTGCACAGACTTGCCGAAGCGGATTGAAAAAAATTTTTGTTTTAAATGCGGAAAACCGGTTGACGGAGAAAAAGAGTACTGTGATAGTTGTAAAAAAGAAGAAAAGACTTTTCTGATGGGGCGGGCTGCGTTTTGTTATGACCGGGTTATGCGTCGTTCCGTGCTTCGGTTTAAATATCATGGAAGACAGGAGTATGGGGAGTATTATGCTTTTGTTTTATACAAGATGTTCGGGGGATGGATTGAAAGAACCGGAGCGGATGCTTTGGTTCCGGTTCCGGTTCATACAGAGAGATTGAAAAAGCGGGGATACAATCAGGCTGCGGTTGTCGCGAGGGAGCTTGGCAGCCGATGCAATATCCCGGTGTATGAGGATTTGCTTCTGCGTGTAAAAAATACCCTGCCGCAGAAAGAATTGTCGCAAAAAGAGCGTTTGGATAATTTGTGTAAAGCTTTTTCGATAAATCATTCAAACAGGGTGTTGCCTGATAATTTGAATTGTGTTATAATCGTTGATGATATTTATACAACAGGTAGTACAATAGAAGCTTGTTCAAAAGTATTAAGGTCTTTTGGGGTAAACAAGGTATTTTTCTTGTGTGTATGTATAGGCTATGGAAATTAGGAGGGAATTATGGACGTTAGAAATTGTAAAAAATGTAACCAATTATTCAATTATACGGGGGATTCAAACCTATGTCCGAAGTGTACAAGAGAGATGGAAGAAAAATTCTTTCAGGTAAGGGATTATATCAGAGACAATCCTACTGCATCCATGACTGCTGTGGCGGAGGAGAATGATGTGCCGATCCAACAGTTGAAAAAATGGGTGCGTCAGGAACGTTTGACCTTTACGAAAGAATCCGGAGTTACGATTGATTGTGAAGCTTGTGGGAAACCGATTTTAACAGGAAGATATTGTAAAGAATGTCTTGGCAGTATGAGGAATGGCTTTAACAGTATGTATCAGGCGAAGGACAAGGAAGGAAAGCCGAAGCCAAAGATCAGTTCCGGTGGTAAGATGCGTTTTATCAATAACTAAGAAGCACATACGATGGGGGTGACTTGTTGACAAATAATGAGGTAAGAGAAATTTTTGATGCATCTTTCTCTGATGTTACCCGAAAGCTGGTGCGTCTGGAAGTATCGAAGGTGAAACAGCCGATCGAACAGGACAAAAACATACTGAGTCAGGGAGTACGAGGGAAAATCGAAACCAAGGGTGAAGTCAATCTTACGGTTATTTGCCGTTTTTCTGAACCTTTATTTCGATATATTATAGAAACAATGCATGGGGGCACCTTGCCGATTGAGGAAGAGATTCCCTTATACCTAAATGAGTATATGAATATCATTTGCGGAGATGCGATCTCTAAGATCAACAATATCACGAAGTCGAGATCAAGACTGTCGGTTCCGTCCTTTTATGGGGATAAAGATTCTTTAGAGATTTTAACAGGGAAAAGGTCGATATTTTTTTTGATATATGATACGGAGTATGGGAAATTACATGTAGGATTGTTTCTAGATTAAACAGGAGGTAGATGTCATGTCAGTAACAACGATTTTGGTGGTAGACGATTCACCATTTGCGTCCCAGCAGATCAAGGATGTCGTGGAAGGAAACGGTTATGAGGTTGTCGGATATGCAAAAAACGGTGAGGAAGGAATCAGCATGTACGATGAATTGAAGCCGGATATAACAATTTTGGATATTATCATGCCGGGGATTGATGGTTTGGAAACGGCGGAGATTATCTTAAAGAAAGATCCGAAGGCAAGAATTATGATGCTGAGTTCCTTGTGCGATTCGGGTACCTTGGAGGAAGTGAAGAGTATCGGATTAAAGTATCTGGTTCCGAAGCCGTGGGAAGATGATTTGCTATTAGCGACATTGGAATTATTAAAAAAATAGAAAATGAGGAAATTCCTGAAAAGGAATTTCCTTTTTCATATAAGAAGATGAGTGGTGAATGGTGAGAATAAATGCTGCTGTTTACAGTCACCTGCTTAATTTGTGAATCATAACTAAAAAATATAAAAATAGGATTGACGAAACCTAATATTATATCTTATACTTTTAAGGAATGGGGAAAATTTCCGTGTTCGCAAATCACAGAAGAAAGGTGCCTGAGGAAAACGGCATATAGGATAGATGTTATATGGATAGAACGAGAGTGATTGCAACGGCTGCGGCATATCCGGAGCAGGTGATAACAAACGATGATCTGGCTAAGATTGTAGATACCAGCGATGAATGGATTACACAGAGGACCGGAATCAAAGAAAGAAGGATTTCGGCGGGGGAGAATACCTCTGTGTATGTGATCGATGTAGCAAAGAAACTGTTAGACAGAGCATCT
This sequence comes from uncultured Lachnospiraceae bacterium, assembly GCA_902795705.1. GTDB lineage: Bacteria > Bacillota > Clostridia > Lachnospirales > Lachnospiraceae > Butyribacter. The sequence goes on from CADBMH010000175.1 coordinate 3,992, forward strand.
GTTGCTGCGGAAGATATTGATCTGATCATTGTCGCATCGGTAACTGCAGATTATGGTACTCCTTCTTTGGCTTGTATGGTACAGAAGGAGATTGGGGCGGTCAATGCGATTGCTTTTGATATTGTGGCTGCCTGCAGCGGTTTTATGTATGCACTGACTACTGCAGATAAGTATATTAAGTCCGGTACATACCGGAATGCGATTGTAATCGGAGGTGAAACCCTGTCGAAAATTGTGGACTGGACAGACAGAAGTACCTGTGTCCTGTTTGGTGACGGAGCAGGCGGTGCTTATGTGGAGGAAAGCAAGGATGCAGGCTTGATCAGGGAAATCATTGGATCTGCAGGTGAAAGCTATGAGATTTTGACAGAGGGGTATACAAATTGTGCAAATGCTTTCAATGATCTGCAGGATTATACGGATCCGAAGTGGTATGTTTATATGAATGGAAGAGAAGTCTTTAAGTTTGCGACGAAAAAGGTGATAAAAAGCCTAAAGGAATTATTGGAGGCAGAAGGGCTTACCGGAGAGGATATCAAGTATTTTGTGCCGCATCAGGCCAATATTCGAATTGTAGAAGTGATTGCGAAAAAATTGGATATTCCGTTTGAGAAGTTTTATATGAATATGGAGCGGTTTGGAAATACTTCTTCCGCAAGTATCCCGATCGCATTAAATGAGCTCAATGAAAAAGGACTTTTAGAGCGGGGAGACAGGATTGTGCTTGCCGGATTCGGCGGTGGCATGACATGGGGAACTGTTCTGATTGAATGGTAGTATGTATATAGCTGTGGTAGTTTTGGCACAGTTTATATAAATTTAATTAATAATAAAGCACAAAGAATTTTAGGAGGAAAAGACTATGGTATTTGAAAAAATCAGAGAGATTATTGCTGAACAGACGGGAAAGGATCCTGAAGAGATTACATTAGAAACAAATGTAAAAGAGGATTTAGATGCAGACTCTTTAGATTTATTCCAGATTATCAATGATATTGAGGACGAATTTGATGTATCTGTTGATGATCCGGAGGCAATCGTTACTGTTCAGGATGCCGTTGATTTTGTAGAAAGCCATAAATAATCATTTGTGGTGGAATAGTGCCGGGACATACCATGATGCCGGGGACTCTCCCCGGCATCATATTAACTGCCCGGGCACAGGATGTGAATGTCCTATCAGGGCTATTATGTATTTAATGGTACAGGATTAATGAAAAGGATTGATTTGCCATATATATAGAAGCGAGGGTTGGTATGAAAACAGCATTTATTTTCAGTGGACAGGGAGCACAGTATGCCGGCATGGGAAAGGAATTATATGAAAATTTCCCTGTGGCAAAGGAAGTATTTGATCAGGCGGATGAGGTGCTCGGATATTCGATCAGAGAGATTTGTTTTTTGGATGAAGAAAAATTAGGGGAGACGGAATTTGCCCAGCCTGCAATTCTTACGATGAGCATTGCGGCAATGCGTGTATTGGAGGAAAAAGGGATTCATGCGGATATGGCTGCGGGACTTAGCTTAGGAGAATATACGGCATATGTGGCAAGCGGAGCGATGAAGTTTGAAGAGGCAGTCGCGCTTGTACAAAAAAGAGGAAAATTCATGGCAGAAGCAGTTCCTTCCGGGGAGGGTGCGATGTATGCCATTCTGGGATTAGATACAGAGCTTGTTGAAGAAGCCTGCAGAGAGGCACAGGAGAAAGGTCTTGGGCTTGTGATTCCGGCAAACTATAATGCGCCGGGACAGATTGTGATCGCAGGTGTGACGAAGGCTGCTGATGAAGCGGCAGAGCTTGCAAAGGCAAAAGGAGCAAAGAGGGCTGTGAAGCTAAAGGTCAGCGGTCCGTTCCATACCCCTCTTCTTGCGCCGGCGGCAGAGAAGCTGACACCGGAGCTTGAGAAGATGGATATTTCACCGATGCAGATACCGGTATTTACGAATGTGGATGCAAGTAGGGTGGCATCGGAGAAGGATATTATTCCGATCTTATCGAAGCAGATCGTATCACCGGTTCGTTTTTCTACTATAGTAGAAAATATGTACAATGAGGGTGCAGATACCTTTATTGAGTTAGGACCGGGCAAGTCCCTGTGCGGCTTTGTAAAGAGAACGGTCAAGGGAGTGACGATTCTGAATGTGGAGGATCAGGCATCGCTTGATAAGACATTAGGAAAGCTTCAGTCTGAGTAAGATGGATTTATTGTAAATAATGATAGATTGGCTTAAATGGAATCATTTATAGTTCCGATAAAAGCCTGTGACAAGGAGAGGAAGATATGAGTGAAAAGATGTTGGAAGGAAAAACAGCGGTCGTAACGGGAGCGGCAAAGGGAATCGGGAAAGCGATTGCGCTTGCGTTTGCAAAGGAGGGCTGCAATATTGTTTTAAATTATCGCAGCAGTGTATCGGATGAAACGATAAAGGAAATAGAGGATTGCGGTGTAAAGTGTCTGCCGGTACAGGGAGATGTCAGCAATTTTAATTTTGCTTCCGACCTGATGAAACAGGTGAAAAACGAATTTGGTTCCATCGATGTTTTAGTAAATAATGCAGGTATCACAAAGGATATGCTTTTAATGCGCATGAGTGAGGAGCAGTTTGATTCCGTAATCCAGACAAATCTAAAGGGAACCTTTAATATGATTCGTCATGTCAGCAGTATTATGTTAAAACAGAAAAGCGGCGCGATCATCAATATGGCTTCTGTAGTCGGAGTCATGGGAAATGCAGGTCAGGCGAACTACGCGGCATCGAAAGCCGGTGTGATCGGACTGACGAAATCAACGGCGAAGGAGCTAGGAGCGAGAGGAATCACCTGTAATGCGATCGCTCCGGGATTTGTTGAGACCGATATGACAGCAGTTCTGACGGATGAGCAGAAGGCGAAGATGTTAGAGGTGATCCCGCTCGGAAGATACGGGCAGGTAGAGGATATTGCAAAGGCTGCGGTATTTTTGGCAACGAATACATATATTACCGGACAGGTGTTAAATGTAGATGGCGGAATGGTCATGTAGTTTTAGTAGGAGGAACTTATCATGGAAAGAAGAGTTGTAGTAACAGGAATGGGAGCGATAACCCCGATCGGCAATACAGTGGAGGAGTTTTGGTCAGGCTTAAAGAGCGGCAAATGCGGAATTGACCGGATCACAAAGTTTGACACCTCTGAATTTAAAGTAAAGATTGCCGGCGAGATAAAGGATTTCGATGCGGAAGCTTATATGACGAAAAAAGATGTCAAGAGAAATGACCTTTATGCTGTTTATGCTCTTGCGGCAGGAGTGCAGGCATTTGAGGATTCCGGTATGGATATGGAAAAAACAGATGCGGACAGAGTCGGCGTGATCGTAGGTTCCGGTGTCGGGGGGCTGATGACCATGGAGGATCAGGTGCGCCGTCTGACAGAAAAAGGTCCGGCAAGGGTTTCTCCGATGTTCATTACGATGACGATTGGTAATATCGGGGCTGCGAATATTGCGATACGCATTGGCGCAAAGGGTGTCTGTGAAGACATTGTTACGGCATGCTCTACGGGTACGAACAGTATCGGCAGAGCGTACAGGGATATTAAGCATGGTTATTTGGATGCATGTCTGGCAGGTGGTGCGGAGGGCTCTATTTGTGAAATCGGAGTAGCGGGCTTTACAAATCTTACCGCACTTACAACAGAGCCGGATCCGAAGAAGGCATGTAAGCCGTTTGATAAGGAAAGAAGCGGTTTTGTCATGGGAGACGGTGCCGGTGTGCTTGTACTCGAGGAACTGGAGCATGCGAAAGCACGAGGCGCTAAAATCTACGGAGAGATCGTCGGCTATGGAGTGACAGGAGATGCTTATCATATTACGCTTCCTGATCCGAAGGGAACAGGGGCGGCGAAGGCAATGAAGATGGCGATGGAGGAGGCCGGAATAGAACCGGAGCAGGTTGATTATATCAATGCGCACGGAACCAGTACTCATGCCAATGATGTCGGTGAGACAAAAGCAATCAAGCTCGCGCTTGGCGAGGAGGTGGCGAAAAAAACACCGGTCAGCTCTACAAAGTCAATGACCGGTCATCTTCTGGGAGCTGCGGGAGCAATTGAGGCGATTGCCTGCATCAAGGCTTTAGAAGAAGGCTTTTTGCCGCCGACGATCAATTATCATATGCCGGATGAGGAATGTGATCTGGACTACATTCCAAATGAGGGAAGAAAGGTAGAAAATGCGATGTATGCATTATCAAATTCCCTTGGTTTTGGCGGACATAACGGCGTATTGTGCTTTAAGAAATGGACAGAATAAATGTTTATTGATAAATGCTTGGAGAAGGGACGGATAGTGCAATGAATTATCAGGAAATCAAAGAATTGATTGAAATTTTTGAAAAAACTGATTTAAATGATATGGAGGTTACATTAGATAATGCAAGGATTCGGTTGAACCGTGGTGCGGTTTCGCCCTGGATGCCTATGCCGCCTGTGCCGTCGCAGCCGGTTCCCAATATGCCTGCTGCAGAAAAGGAAAGCAGTAAGGAAACGGTACATTCTGATGTGCAGGCATTACAGAATGAGAAAGATGCTTCCGCAGAGAAGGAGCCTGATGGCAGGGTGATCACGGCACCGATCGTGGGAACCTTTTATCAGAGCGCGGCGCCGGGGGAGGAGCCGTTTGTGAAGCCGGGAGATCAAGTGAAGGCAGGGGATGTTGTCTGTATCATTGAGGCAATGAAATTTATGAATGAGGTCAATAGTGAAATTTCCGGAACGATTACGGAAATATTGGTAAATGACGGAGATTTTGTGGAATACGGGCAAGAGTTATTCCGCGTGAAATAACTGATTAACGATAAAAAATTCTGCATTCTGTCGGATAAGATGGGATGCAGTTTTAAAGGTGGAGGTATCATCATGGGAATGGATATTAATGAAATCATGGAGCTGATTCCGCACAGGCAGCCGTTTCTGCTGATCGACCGTGTGGAAGAATTAGTGGAAGGCGAGCGTGTTGTAGCGATTAAGAATGTTTCTTATAATGAACCGTTTTTTGCGGGACATTTTCCGGGCGAGCCGGTGATGCCGGGGGTACTTCAGATTGAAGCTATGGCACAGGCGGGTGCAGTCGGTATTATGACCTTAGAGCAGTTTAAGGGTAAGGTTGGTTATTTCGGAGGCATCAAAAATGTGAAATTTAAACGGAAGGTAGTGCCGGGAGATGTTCTTCGTATTGAAGTGGAGATTGACAAGCTAAAGAAAAATATCGGCATCGGACATGGAACTGCCTATGTGGGTGACGAGGTTGCCTGCCAGGTAGATCAGTTTATGTTCATTGTAGAATAAAAAGGAAAAAATCTTCAAAGGGGTAAAAAATGTTTGAAAAGATTTTAATTGCTAACCGCGGCGAGATTGCGGTACGCATTATCAGAGCCTGTCGGGAAATGGGGATTAAGACAGTAGCTGTTTTTTCGGAGCCTGACAGAGAGGCGCTTCATGCACAGCTTGCAGATGAGGCGATCTGTATCGGCTCTGCAAAGCCGGCTGACAGCTATAATAATATGGCAAATATTATTACCGCTGCCGTTGAAACAAAGGCAGAGGCGATCCATCCTGGATTTGGCTTTTTATCAGAGAACAGTACCTTTGCCGCAATGTGCGAGGAATGCCATATTAAATTTATCGGACCAAAGCCGGGCGTGATCGATCTTATGGGGAATAAATCCAATGCCCGCACGATGATGATTCAGGCAAATGTTCCGGTAATCCCGGGCAGTGACGGAGTCGTAAAGGATATTGATGAAGCATATAATGCTGCAGAGGCTCTCGGATACCCTGTGATGGTAAAAGCATCTGCAGGCGGCGGGGGAAAAGGGATCCGTATTGTCCGGAAGAAGGAAGAGCTTGCCGGAGCCTTTGAAGCAGCGAAAAGCGAGACGAAGGCGGCATTTGGTGATGATACCATGTATATGGAGAAGCTGATTGAAAATGCCAGACATATCGAGGTGCAGATATTAGGAGATGAGCATGGAAATGTCATTCATTTAGGAGAAAGGGATTGTTCTCTTCAGAGAAAGAACCAGAAGGTTTTGGAGGAATCGCCTTCTCCTGTCATCACGGAAGAAATCCGAAAGGAAATGTGCGCGGCAGCGGTCCGTGCGGCAAAAGCCGCAGGCTATCAGAGTGCCGGCACGATTGAATTTCTGTACGACAGATCCGGAAAGTTTTATTTCATGGAGATGAATACAAGAGTACAGGTAGAGCATCCGGTAACGGAGATGGTCACAAATGTGGATATCATCAAGGAACAGATCCGGATCGCTGCAGGGGAAAAATTAGAGCTTCGGCAGGAGGATATAGAGCTTAGAGGTCATGCAATCGAGTGCAGGATTAATGCGGAGAATCCGAAGAGAAATTTTGCTCCTTGTCCCGGACTTATTGATTATCTGATGCTTCCGTCCGGGGGCTTAGGAGTTCGGGTGGATACGGCGGTGTATGAGGGCTACGAGATCACACCGTTTTATGATTCGATGATCGCAAAGGTGATCGTACACGGAAAGGACAGAGCGGAAGCAATCGCTAAGATGCGGAGAGCATTATATGAATTTATCATCAGCGGGATTGATACCAATATTGAATTTCAGAACCGGATCCTGCATGATAAAGATTATTTAAAGGGTGAGTTTGATACTTCTTTTCTGGAGCGAAGGTTAGCAGATTGGAAGAAGGAAATGTAGAGAATAAGCAGAAAAAGGCAGGGAAAACAGGATGAACTTATTTGGGAAAAAAAGTTATTTTCCGGCGGACGGAGGAGACAGAAAAAAAGGGGCAGACCGAAGAAGAAAGTCCGGTCCGTCTATTCCGGACGGCATGTGGATCAAGTGTAATACTTGTAAAGCGATCATTTATAAAAAAGAGGTAACGGAATATAAGCTGTGTCCGAATTGTGATGCGCATTTCCGGATGAGTCCCAAAGAGAGAATTGCAGTAACCTGTGATGAAGATACCTTTCAAGAATTCGATGCAGATATGGAGTCTATGAATCCGATGGACTACCCTGACTATGATGAAGTGATAGAAAAGGCGCAGAAAAAAGCGGGCATCAAGGAAGGCGTAGTGACAGGACGCGCTAAGATCAAAGGTGAGGATACGGTTTTGGCGATCATGGACAGTCACTATATGATGGGGAGTATGGGTTCGGTAGTCGGAGAAAAGATTACCCGTGCGATTGAATATGCGACGGAGCAAAGGCTTCCGGTCATCATATTTACTACCTCCGGCGGGGCGAGGATGCAGGAGGGGATTATTTCTCTGATGCAGATGGCGAAGACCTCAGAGGCGCTCGGAAGGCATGACGAGGCGGGACTGCTTTCTGTTACGGTGTTAACAGATCCGACGACCGGAGGCGTGACGGCAAGCTTTGCGATGTTAGGAGATATCATCCTGTCGGAGCCGAGAGCTTTGATTGGTTTTGCCGGGCAGCGTGTGATCAAGGGGACGATCCATCAGGATCTTCCGGAGGGATTTCAGAGAGCGGAATTTCAGTTAGAGCACGGTTTTTTGGACAGGATTGTTCACAGGGAAAAATTAAGGGATGAATTAGGCAGGATTCTGCGTCTGCATAATCCGTCGGAAAGTGAGGGAGTGGAATGAGTGATGCGATGAAATCCGTGGCCATTGCCCGAATGATAGACAGACCGAATACAAGACAGTTTATCCGTGAGATCTTTGATGATTTTACAGAGTTTCACGGAGACAGATTATTTGGAGATGATGGTGCCGTAGTAGGCGGCATTGCCTCTTTTCAAGGTCGTCCTGTTACGGTGATCGGGATTCAGAAGGGACATACCCTGGAAGAAAACCTGTCCTGCAATTTCGGTTCACCGAATCCGGAAGGCTACAGAAAAGCACTGCGTTTGATGAAACAGGCAGAGAAATTTCACCGGCCGGTGATCACCTTTGTAAATACGGCAGGAGCGTTCTGCGGAATCGGAGCGGAGGAGCGCGGTCAGGGGGAAGCGATCGCCAGAAACTTAATGGAGATGTCAAGACTCAAAACGCCAATCATCAGTATCTTTACCGGGGAAGGCGGAAGCGGCGGTGCGCTGGCACTGGCGGTTGCAGATGAAGTATGGATGCTGGAACATGGAATGTATTCCGTGCTTTCGCCGGAGGGATTTGCAAGTATCCTGTGGAGAGATTCGTCGAGAGTGGCAGAGGCAGCAGAGCTTATGAAAATGACATCGGGACATCTGCTTCAGAATCAGGTGATCGACAGGATTATTCCGGAACCGAAGGAAGGTTTGGAGCATAACCTGTCTTTTACTACAGATCAGTTAGAGGAGGCGCTGGCAGAAACGCTTCCAAAGCTTTGCAATATGAAGGTGGAAGAACTTTTGAAAAAACGGTATGAAAGATTTCGGAAGTATGGAGAGTATTCGGAATAGCAGATAGAAGTGAGGCAATATGACAGCTAAGATAGAATTAGGAAAATATCAGGAATTGATTGTTACAAAACAGACAGATTTCGGTGTGTATCTAAATACTCCGACAGGAGAGGAGAAGGATAAGATTCTTTTACCTAAGTCGCAGGTGCCGGAGGATACCCGGCTAAAAGATGTACTGAATGTATTTGTGTATAAGGATTCCGAAGACCGGCCGATTGCGACCAGATTAGAACCGGATCTGACATTGGGGGAGGTCGCAAGATTAAGGGTAAAGCAGGTTACAAAAATCGGAGCATTTTTAGATTGGGGCCTTGCAAAGGATTTGCTTTTGCCGTTTAAGGAGCAGTTATATCCGGTGAAGGCAAACGATGAAGTTTTAGTAACACTTTATGTGGATAAAAGTGAGCGCCTTTGTGCAACAATGCATGTCTATGATGCACTGAAAAATGATTCTTCTTATAATAAAGATGATGAGGTCTATGGCAGGGTTTATGAAATCAGTGATAATTTCGGTGTTTTTGTTGCTGTGGATGATCGGTATTCAGCGTTGATTCCCAAAAAAGAAGTCTTTGAAAATTATAAAATCAATCAGCCTGTCTATGCGAGGGTGGCAGAGGTGAAGGAGGACGGACGGCTGACGCTGAGTGTTAAAAAGAAGATTCCGGAACAGATGAATGAAGATGCAGAGTTTATTTATGAGTGTTTAGAAGAGTCGGGGGGATTTTTACCATTTCATGACAAGAGCGATCCGCAGGCGATCAAGAATCGATTTCGCATGAGTAAGAATGCTTTTAAGCGTGCGATAGGACATCTGTTAAAGGAACAGCGCATCACAATTGCAGGGGATGGGATACGAAAAACGAAATAAGTAAGCTTTTACGGAAAGCAGGCAAATGTATTTTTTGAAAGGAGCAGTGGATAAATGAAAAAGGAAATCAGCACAAATCAGGCACCGGCAGCAATCGGACCATATTCTCAAGCAATCGAGGCGGGAAATTTCATCTTTACATCAGGCATGATTCCGATTGATCCGGCAACCGGAGAATTGGTGGAGGGATCTGCCGAGAAGCAGGCAAAGCAGGCTTTTGCAAATTTGAAAAATCTTATAGAAGCTGCCGGTTCTTCTATGGAGAAAGTAATTAAGACGGTGGTTTTTATCAGTGATATGGAGGATTTTGGAAAAATTAATGCTGTCTATGAGACGTTTTTTACAGAGCCATACCCGGCACGTTCCTGTGTGCAGGTCGCGAGACTTCCGAAGGATGTGGCGATTGAAGTGGAGGCAGTTGCTGAAAAATAGGATTATTTCGGATGGCTTCCTATGAATTTAAGCTATAAAATATGGCACAATATCACTACTTGTGTAGAAATGTAATGGATTGGTCTACACAAGTAGTTTTTTGTTAAAAAGATAAAAAAGTTTTTTGAACTAAGATTTTTCATTATTTTCGATCATAAAATTTCTTTTTTCGGTGGTTTGACCGCCATAGAACATATTTTTTTAACCATTATCATCGGCTACTCGGTTAGAAATTACTGAAAACGACATTTTTGTAGAAAAAATGACATATTTTTTCCATTTTACGGTTGACAAAGGATTGTTTGGTTGATATAATTGTCCGTGAAGTGTAATAATTTTGTAACATTTTAGAAATTTTACAGTAGTTGCAGTTCTATTTATACGGAGGGATATTATGATTAAAACACATTGGGTGAGAAATGCAGCAGTTTTTGGCTCGGTACTTACTTTATCGCTAGGCTGTCTGGCACCGGCAGCGATCGGGAATCAGGTAGAAGCGGCAAATGTCAGTATCTGTGAAGAGACAGAGATGGCGGGTATTTCCTTATCAATGGATAAGTATTTTGTAGAAAATGTAGCAGAAGTGGAAGAGGAGAAAGCACAGCAGGAGGAAGCTGCAGTACCGACAACAGCACCGACAGAACAGCCGGCTGTTACGGAACAGGCATCACAGGCGACAACAGCACCTGCGACAACAGCACCTGCGGCAACACAAAAGCCGGTTTCTAAGGATTTTGTCAATATAGGAATTTCTATAGCAAATGATTATGTCAATGTCAGAAAGAAGCCTACGACAAATTCTGAGGTAATCGGAAAACTCCACAGAGGAGCAGCAGCACATATTTTAGATGAGGCAAATGGCTGGGTAAAGATTTCTTCCGGTTCTGTGACCGGCTATATCAATAAAGAATTTTTAGCAATCGAATCAGAGGCAGAGAAGATTGCAGAAAAATATGGTACGCCATATGCATATGTAAAAACCGGAGTCGTAACTTTAAAAGTCCGGTCAAAAAAGAGTACAAAGTCTTCTGTCATTACTTTAATTCCGGAGGAAGAAAAGTATGAGATTCTCGGAGAGTCTGAGAACTGGTATAAGATTGAGATTGATGATGGAGAAAAGGGCTATGTTGCAAAGGAATTTATTCGCAAGCATGTGATTTTCAAGAAAGCGATCTCAAAAGAAGAAGAAGAAGAACAGTTACGCAGACAGAGAGAGGCTGAAGAGGAGGCGGCGCGTCTTGCTGCAGAGAGAGCTCAGGCAGAGGCAAATCAGAACGCAAATACTTCAAGTAGTTCAAACAACTCAAGCAGTTCAAATAGTTCGAGCAGTTCGAACAGCAGCAGTTCACATTCAAGCTCAAGTAGCTCAAGCAGCTCGCACTCAAGCTCAAGCAGTTCACATAGAAGTTCAAGTTCAAGCAGCAGTTCACATAGCAGTGCAAGCAGCTCAAGCTCAAGCAGCAGTTCTTCATACTCTGCGCCGAGTGGCAGTTCAGGTGCGGCAGTTGCAAGCTTTGCCCGTAAGTTTGTGGGAAATCCGTATGTATGGGGAGGTTCCAGCTTGACACATGGAACAGATTGTTCGGGATTTACAATGAGTGTATATGCTCAGTTTGGTTATAGTCTGCCTCACTCAGCAGCTGCACAGTCCGGCAGAGGTGAAAAAGTAAGCTTTTCAAATTTACAGCCGGGTGATTTGATTTTCTATAAAAACGGTGGCAGAATCGGACATGTTGCGTTATACATTGGTGGTGGGCAGGTTGTTCATGCCAGCAACAAGAGAGATGGTATCAAGATTTCAAATTACAGGTACAGAACACCGGCATGTGCGAGAAGAATCATTGGCTAATAAGATCAGATTATATAAAATAAAAAGGAAACCATGATGAAAGAGTGGTTTCCTTTTTTATTGCAGGGCCGGCGTGGCGGGCAGGGTGCATTTTCATTTTTTCTGCTCGATTCTGATTAAGAAAAATCTGTATCATTCTCGCAGAAGAATTGTTTCAATGCCTGTGTATAAGCCTCTTTTCCAACTAAAAAACTCATACAATGTTCTGCTTCGTCTATAACCAATATAGATTTTTTGCTGTGACATCTTTGATAATTTTTTTCTGTCATGGAAGGAAGGACGAAGGTATCTGCCGCTCCGTGAATGAAAAGGATCGGAAGCTCGCAGGTTTCCATAGCCTGTTCAACGGAGTAATCCTTTAAGCTGAAAGATATTTTTCGTTTGCAGAGATGATTTAAGTGAAACAGCAGAGGAAATTCAGGAATATGGAAAATTCGTTTTCCGTAATTTTTGAACATCTCATAGGGATTTGAAAAGCCGCAGTCTGCAATGATTCCTTTTACCTGTTTTGGAAGTTCTTCTCCCGCTGACATGAGAACAGTAGAGGCTCCCATTGAGACACCCATCAGGTAGATTGGAAGAGAACCGAGGGAGGGCCCCTTTTCCTTTTGGTAAAAGGAGAGCCAGGTCAGGACATCTTTTCGTTCTAAAATTCCCATGCCCATATATTTTCCTGTGCTGTTTCCCTGTGCCCGTTCTTCGACTAAAAGGAGATGACAGTTATTTTTATGAAACCAGGTAATGAAAGGTGCAAAATCCTTGTCCCAGCCTCCACGCCAGCCGTGGAAAAAAAGAATAGTTCGTTTCGCGTTTTCTGCAGGGAAAAAATGTCCATGAAGAGTCAGACCGTCAAAGCTGATCGTAGTATAACGCTCTTTATCATGGTCATGCAGCCATTGGTATCCGATGGTGACCTCCGGTTCGTATTTGGTTCCTTTTCCGACCATGCCGATGTCTGTTTTTAATCCCGGATCAAGGGCAAACCGGAAAAAGTATCGCAAAAGGAAAAAATAACCTATGAGAATCAAAGTCAAAATGAGAATTAATATGATCCATAATAGCCACATCATACGCTCTCCTTTCTATCCTCTCTGGCATGACAGAGCTGCTTGTCGTCATACATTTTTTGATCTGCATCACGGAACAGATCCCTGGTAAAATGCATATGATCATTCCAGAGGCGTTCTTCGTATCCTTTAGCGACGGAAAGTGGGATCTCTGTGTGGTATTCGTTGTATTTTTCAATTTCTTTTTCAAACATTTGTATGCAGGCTTCCATTTGTTCAGGCTGGTCCATAAGGACTGCGGCATATTCATCGCCACCGATACGGTATACATTTCCGTAATCAGAGAAAGCTTTTTTGATGCAGTCTGCTGTTCCGATGATCATTTCATCACCGGCATAATGTCCGATTTCATCATTTACCCGCTTCAGGTGATTTAAGTCTAATATTGCAAGCTGTACAAGTGTCTGCGGAGTTCCGAGATCCTGTATCTCCTCCATTTTCATATCAAATGCACTTCTGTTTTCAAGTCCTGTTGGTACATCTGTGTAGGCAAGTTCACGATAAAGCTCCATCTTTCGGCGTTCTTCCAGATATTTAACCTCACGCAGTAAAAGCATTGCAAACAAGAGACTGGCAAAAAACAAAATACCGATTCCTAAAAAGACAGCATCTAATCCGCCGGTTGGATTGAAGTAGAATGCGATCAGGGAGCTGGCTGCAGATATCAAAAATAAAGTGACAGCTGCGAATAATGTTTTTTCCTCTGTTCCCTGTTTCCGCTGTTTAAATGAATAATGCATAGCGGTCAGGATAACGACCATAATATACAGATGGTGAAAAATAAGCATTTGCGGCGGATCCCAAAGATTGGTTATAAAACCGATCGCTTCTAACAGCAGCAGGCCCCAGCCGACATACTGCATGATCTGGAAGAGGCGTTCTTTGTTTTCTAAAACGGCACCGCAGTATCCGGCAAGGTGAATGATGATCAAAAACAGGGAGAAAAAGGATAACAGGCTTATTGCTTCATTTGCACTGGTATACATCTGCGGAACATCTGAACTGCATAAAAGCCAGAGACATAAGCAGCATAGAAAAGCACCTAAATGATAAAAAGTATAGTCGTGTCTGCTTTTTTGCTGCACCAGGTGATGGAAAAAAATCCCAAAACAGATTAATGCGATGGTTAGGGAGAATACGGAAATATAAACTCGCCACATATTATCATATACAACGGAAAGCTTCAGAGCATGGACATCTCCAAAAAGGATTGGGTTTATGCTGCCATTGCTTGAGTAAAAAGGAGTAAAGGAAAGCGTGAGCTTTTCACCTGCAGCTTCTCTTGGAAGTTCTGTTAAAAGTCTTACATTTCCTACCAGTTTTCCTACCGGGAGAGGTTGAGTTTTGGCATAGCTGTTTAGTTCCTGACCTGCTGCAGTGACTGTGATCCGACAATAATTTGTATACAGCATGATGCCGTAATGTCCGGAAAACTTTTGCGGCAGTGTGGTTGTCAGAGTGAAAGTCTGCCCCTTTTTTAACGAGATTGATTTTGGAAAATCGGAAAAAATCTCTTTTTCGCCGTTTGGAAGCTCCAGTGTCCAATTACTGGCATTTTCCAGGGTGTAAGAATGCATAAAAGAGGTTTTTTGATAATGTCCGGTTGCTATAGAAAATAAAACAACAATGGTTGATACAATAATTCCGATGGTACCTAAAATGAATAGTTTTTGATCTTTTTCTTTCTTCAAGTTTTTCACACTCCCTCCTGAGGATTCTGTTTAGGAATTGTTGCTCGCAATGATTTCTTTTTATTATAACATTTTGAAACAAAAAGGACTACATTTTTCGAGATATTTGAAAAAATGTGGGGAAAGTCAAAATTTATGTCAAGTCTTGACAAAGTCAGGGCAAAATGGTAATATAGCCTTGTTGTGCAAACGACATGCACTAGTGGCGGAACGGCAGACGCAACGGACTCAAAATCCGTCGGGGGTGACCTCGTGTGGGTTCAAATCCCACCTGGTGCAGTGATTTAGCGATAGTATTTATGAATTGATTTTCTTGGATACTATTTTTTTTGCTTTGCTTACTTTGAAAATAGTAACTTAGTCAGAAAACAATATTATTTTCATCGAGATTTGGACTTTAAAAATACACATTTATTTGCTATAATAAGTCGCATACCATTTTTTTGAAAAACAGAAATCGGATCAGGAGCAGTTTGATGCAGAAACAAAGAGAAAATCGTTTGAATATGGTTTTTAAACGATATGAGAAAAAATATCTTTTAAGAGGAAAGCAATATGAACATGTCCGTACCCGACTGGAATCATATATGCAGGAGGATATGTATGGACAGAGTACGATTTGTAATGTTTATTATGATACGAATCATTATGATTTGATCATTCGATCAATTGACAAACCGATTTACAAGGAAAAATTGCGTCTTCGCAGTTACGGCATCCCGACGGAAGAACAGATTGTTTTTCTGGAGATTAAGAAAAAATATGATGGGATTGTTTATAAAAGACGGATTCCTCTTTCGTTAAAGGAGGCAAAAGAGAGTCTTCTTGCAGGGGAAATTGTCGGAGATCAGGCAGATACGCAGATTGCAAGGGAGTTAAATTATTTTTTGGATCGATATCAACCGATTCCGAGCACTTATCTGGCATATGATCGTATTGCTCTTTTTGGAAAAGATAATCCGGAGCTTCGAATCACATTTGATTTTAATATACGAAGCCGTCAGGAAAAACTTGATCTGGCAGAGGGGGATTATGGTGAAAAGCTGCTTCCGGATGACAATGTGGTCATGGAAATTAAAGTTGATGATGCTTATCCGTTTTGGCTGGTTCACATGTTAGAGCAATTGGAAATTTATCCAACCTCCTTTTCGAAAT
>CADBMH010000176.1 GCA_902795705.1 uncultured Lachnospiraceae bacterium
AAAAACGCTAAACTATTCTTCACAAACAGTTTAGCGTTTTTTTACGTTTTTATCAGAAGCATTCCACTCCTATATTTTTTAGTACAGCCCTGAAATTACTGAAGTAGGGTCGATACGTCCCCCGTTTTTAAATAACTCAAAATGTAAATGTACTCCGCTTGAATTCCCCGTCGTCCCGATATAACCAATCACCTCTCCTCTTCGTACTGATCTTGTTCCACAGTTAAACCGGCCTGTATATCCACTGACCTGTTTTGTGTTGCTGCTTGATATGTATAAATAGCTGTTTCCCGCAAAACCATTCAGATGACAATACTTTGCCCGATATACACCGTTTGAAGATCGAAACTCAATATGATTTCCATAACTGGTCAGCTTATAGCCGGTATTATATCTTCTGTAAGCCTGATAATATGTCACCGTACCGTCCGCAATCGCATATACCGGCGTTCCTCTCTGCACACCTATGTTAATATCATGAAAACCATACCAGCCGTTATCATTTGTTTTCCTGTTAAATCTGGCACCTGATGGAACCGGTGACCCCAAAGAATCATTATTTGCCGCAGGTGCTGCCTGCTGATTATTCTGTGTACCGCCATATACATAGGCATTCGCGTTATCCGTCGTAATAAACGCGTACTTATAACCGCCTGATACCGGATATTTTACCTGCGTATATCCACCATATGTTCCCAATACTTTTACAGTATCATTTGGATCGATACATCCATAAGAAGCTCCGCCCGGTCTTTTATATGTCGTCATCCTCGCCCTTGCCCTGTAGTCATTTCCATCGGTTCCTGTAAGGATTGCGCTCGTCGGAATATACCCTGTTTTCCACCCCCATGATACCGGATAGCTTACCCTGCAGTATCCTCCGGTTACATCCTGCACGATCAGCTCATCGGAGCCGAAAATGGTCCCATATCTGGAACTAAGTCCTGTGTTGGAATACACTGTCGTATTTCCGGATGAAATCGTGTAACACTTTCTCGTCGCCGCATCCGCGTCCTTTTCTCCACCGAACATCAATCCTCCTGCCAGTGCCACTGCTGCCAATGCTCCTGCTAAAATCCCTCTCTTAAAAATTTTCTTTTTCATAACCTTCACCTCTTCCTTTCCATTCATTTTCTGTGTTAATGTTTCCTTCTCCTGAAAAAACTGATTTGTTTTCTTTCTCATAAAAATGCACCTCCGTTTTTGTTTTTTCGTCCATACTATTTGCAGTAACTGAAAGTTCTTAAATAGTTTTTTCTGAACTCTTAACTTGAACACAGTATAACAAACACCAGACGGATGATTTTTAAATTGTATATTTTTGCATGGAAAATGTATGTTTTAACATCTATTTCTTTTCTATGATGTTTCTAGTTATGTTATCTCCGATATACTCTTTAATTGTTTATAGCCAAACTGTTATCCACAACCGCAGCCCCGGATTCTATGCGAATTTGTTATTTCTTATTGATGCTATTCCAAAAAAATGA
The DNA here is from genome assembly GCA_902795705.1 of uncultured Lachnospiraceae bacterium. GTDB lineage: Bacteria > Bacillota > Clostridia > Lachnospirales > Lachnospiraceae > Butyribacter. Next base: position 1,491 of record CADBMH010000176.1, read on the forward strand.
TATAATTTTCATATCATAAAAGAATGTGACCAAAGAACATGCAGTAAAAGTTCTTTGTAATTATTGTCAAATAGATATGGATAATAAATGTTGCTTATGGATTACGGCTGTGAATAGTAACGCTTATGGAAAGGGGGAAATTTCAAGTGGCTGAGGGTGTTGTTTATTGTAAAGATAAACCGATAATAATTGATAGAACAGTGTGGTTAAATACTTATGTTGGTCGTATTGCAGTGGGAAAAAAAGTGGAAAATGGAGAGTTAGAAATATTAGCATACTCTGACGATACTTCTAATTCAGCAGTGCTAAGGAAGTTAGCAAAAGAAAAAAATGCGTTGTATATTAGAAGTTTGGATAATGGAGGTGTGACAGCAATTGACTGATGTGAATATGAAAGCTGCTAAAAATGGAGCTGTCTATAATGTACCTATAGAAATAGGTTCTAATTATTTTATGGCAAAATTTGATACGGGTGCGGGTGTTACGGTAATATCGTCAGATTTGTTTTTGGATGATAAATCAGATGAAGATTTAGTAAATTTTCCGTAAAGTTAAAGACCGAAACCACGAACATCGTAGAACCGGATCTAAGCATCATCTGCGACCGGAACAAATTGACAGACAAAGGCTGTACCGGCGCGCCGGACTGGATCATCGAAATCACTTCTCCAGGCAACGCCAGTCATGATTATGTCAGAAAACTGAATCTTTATCTGGATGCCGGGGTGCGTGAATACTGGATTGTCGATCCCCGGGAAGAAAAGATTGTCGTTTATCTTCTGGACGAAGAAAAATTCAAAATGATGAGCTACACTTTTTCTGACACCATAAAAGTATCCATCTATGATAATTTATCCATAGATTTTTCTGAGGTTGTGAATACATTATAAACCCGTTTTTCACACTTGAAACCAATCAAAAAAAATTATATACTATATATAAACAACGAGCTTTCATCGGGACTGTAAA
>CADBMH010000177.1 GCA_902795705.1 uncultured Lachnospiraceae bacterium
AAATATTAAAAAAGAACAATATCCATGTCACCTTCTTTATGACCGGCGGATGGATTGAATCTTACCCGGAGGATGTGAAAGCAATTTACGAAGGCGGTCACGAGCTCGGAAACCACAGCGAAAACCACAAGCAGATGTCAAAGCTTTCTGCGGAAGAATGTAAAGAAGAATTAATGAAGCCTCATGAAAAAGTCAAAAAACTGACCGGAGTAGATATGAAGGTATTCCGCCCGCCTTACGGCGATTACAATAATACCCTTGTAAAAACTGCCGAAGAATGCGGATACCATACAATCCAATGGGATGTTGACTCCTTAGACTGGAAAGACTACGGTGTCGATTCCATTATCAATACGGTGCTGAATCACAAGCACCTCGGAAACGGTTCCATTATCCTTTGCCACAATGGAGCCAAATACACAGCAAAGGCACTGGATACCCTGATCAAAGGACTAAAGGAAAAAGGCTATGAGTTTGTCACAATGTCAGAGCTGATTTATGAAGATAATTATAAATTAGATGGAGAAGGCAGACAACACTCCCTCTCTCAGGAATCCGAACAGTCCACGACAGCTCCTAAGCAGGAAAGTCCGGAGAACTCGGATGCAGCCTCATAACAAAAATTTTCCAGTTAAAATAAAGCGGAGCAAGAATCTTACTTGTAAGATCCTTGCTCCTGAATAAAATTCAGATTTCACATATTCTATTTAAAATTTGTAAATCCTAACCCTGTTAAGCTAATACCAAATTTAGAATCCAAAATGCGATTCCACGTACTTAACGCATCATAAATACAGCTATCCGCATAAATGTCACCCCAGCCCCAGGTTCCTTTGTCACCACTCCATTGATATTCCGTCCAGACATCACCAATCTTATCTGCTGTTGTCTCTGTAGTCACATCGAAATTTCCATCCGCTGCTGACGGTATTGTCTGTTTCGCGCTTAAAGACACCGTTCCTGTAAGCGATTCTTTAAAATCCATTGTACAGTACTGCCATGAGTATTGATCCTGCAGCGTCTCCTCGTCCTGTATAAACAAAAACTCTTTCCCGATGGTATCATAAAAAAAGTAAACGGAGCCATAGTCGGAATTATCCTCCCATGCCATACCATAAACTCCTTCATATTCCTCCAGCTTCACACCGCTTTGTACAATCTGACTCTTAAAATGATCCATTGCTGACACTATGGATACCGTACAGGACGCACTCTTTCCTCCTGCGGTATATGTAATCTTTGCACTTCCCGCAGATACAGCTGTCACTGTACCATCATTTGATACACTTGCCACTGATGTATTACTTGATTTCCATGATGCTTTATAGCTGACATTGACATTTTGGGGAGAAATCGACGCAGTCAGCTTTAATGTCTCTCCGGCAACCATATTCGCATTCGTTTTCGAAAGAGTTACTTTCGATACCGTAATCCTTTTTTTCACCGTAACTTTACATTTCAGTTTCTTCGTGCCAACCTTCGCCGTGATTGTACATTTTCCTGCTTTCTTTGCCGTCACCTTCCCCTTACTGTTTACTTTGGCAATCTTTTTATTCGAAGAAGACCACTTGACCTTCTTCGTCGTACCGGAAACCGAAAGTTTAGCTGTATTTTTTGCAATCAAGACAAGTTTCTTTTTCGAAAGCTTAGGATTTGATTTGTTCTTCGAACTGGATGACGAACTGGAGCTGCTTTTCGTCCGTCCGGTCCCACTACAATATATGCATTCCGTATAACCTTTTCCATGACAAAATGTACATATTGCCGCTTCAGCAGAACTTTCCGGCAAGAGAACACTAATTGACAATATTATCGCCATAAAGGCAGCCATAATCTTTTTCTCTTTCATAAACCATCTTCCTTTCCGGTACACTCCAATCATTTCCGCATGCCATGTGCACATGAGCCTATGCCGTTCAAAGTCCGGTCAGCTTCACCGGATTACTTTAACCTTCTTGCCCCTTCTGCGGCATCTGCAATATAAAATTCAGCATCTATGCCGGTCTTTTCGCGATAAACATCCCCGATTTTCTTCTTAAATTCATCGACAGAAGCCTCTTCCACAATACTGACCGTACAGCCTCCGAAACCGCCTCCTGTCATTCTGGAGCCAATGACAAACGGCAGCTTCCAGGCCTCTTCTGCCAGAATATCCAATTCCTTGCAGGAAACCTCATAATCATCCCTGAGAGACACATGGGACTCGTTCATCAGCTTTCCAAACGCTGCTAAATCACCGTTTTTCAAGGCTTTTACTGCAGCAATCGTTCTCTGATTCTCATATACTGCATGCTTCGCTCTCTTCCTGCAGATTTCGTCCGTGATCACATCCTTATGTTTCTCAAAAGTTTCCTCATCCAGATCCCCAAGAGAATCTATCTGAACTACCTTCTGCAGACACTTTAAAGCTTCCTCGCTTTCTCTGCGCCTGTCATTATATGCACTTCCGGCAAGCTGATGCTTCACCATGCTGTTTGTGATCACAATCTTTTTCTTCTCCATATTAAGCGGTACATACTCATACTCAACCGTAGCCGTATCTAAAAAGATTGCATGCCCTTCTTTTCCCATTGCAGAAGCAAACTGATCCATAATACCGCAATTCATTCCGTTATAATTATTCTCCGAATACTGTCCGATTTTCGCACAATCCTCCATCGAAATATCCAGTTTCAAAAGATCACGTACAATAACAGCCGCAACCAGCTCAATCGATGCAGATGCAGATAATCCTGAGCCTGTCGGCATATCACCACACATGACCATATCATAACCGGTCTCTACAGAATATCCCTTCTGCTGAAGCGCCCACAGGACACCCTGCTGATAATCATACCAGATTCCATTATCATTCGGTGCCAGCCCTTTTACACTGCGCTCCTGAACCCCATCCTTCGGATAACTCATATTGTACCAGCGAATGATATCATCATCACGCTTTCTTGCTACGGCATAATTTCCCATCGTAAGAGCACACGGAAACACATGGCCGCCATTATAGTCGGTATGCTCTCCAATCAGATTCACCCTGCCCGGAGCAAAATAGGAACGGATATCTCCACCCGCTCCAAAAAGCTCCTCAAATTTGTTTAACATTTCGTCCATGATTAACTTGCTTGAATTTTTTTCGTCCATCGTCACCTTTCCCCCTTTTATTCTATAATTTATTCTCCATTTGAAAATTTAATAAATGGAAGATTATATGCCGGAAATGCAGAAGAATTTGTAAGATTTGCAACAACAGGCCGCATATAGCTTGATAACAAAGCCTGACAGCAGTGCAGCCATAGCTTTAGTTCCAGTCTCATCTTATCACAGATTATTCCAAAAAACAACTGTACCACACCTCTTATTTCCTTCAAATTTTTCAAGTTTTCTATAGTATTTTTGTTGTTATAATTATGCATTATTATCATCGAATAGTTGGCATTACAACAAACTGTCTGTTTTTGTCGCAGTGACAACTTTTATTTTCTCCTCCTTTTCTCCCTTTTCGTTGCATTCCTTCTCTCTTCGTTTTCCTCTTTCTTCCGCGGTCTGATCAGGCATTTCTTATCAAAACCGATCAGATCACTTCTTCCGGCTTTCAGAAGCGCTTCCTTTACCAGATCGTAGTTATCCGGATTCCGATATTGTATAAGTGCCCTCTGCATTGCCTTTTCATGTGGATTTTTCGGTACATAGACCTTTTTCATCGTCCTCGGATCCACGCCGGTATAATACATGACAGTCGAAAGTGTCGATGGTGTCGGATAAAAATCCTGAACCTGCTCCGGCATATATCCGATATCCCTGACATGCTCCGCAAGCTCTATCGCCGCCTTAAGATCCGATCCCGGATGTGAGGACATCAGATAGGGCACCAGATACTGCTTCTTTCCCATCTGTTCATTTAACCTTGTGTACTTCTTTGCAAATTTCCGGTAGACAGAATTTTCCGGTTTTCCCATTTTCTCAAGTACCGCATCCGAAACATGCTCCGGTGCCACCTTCAACTGACCGCTGACATGATATTTGCAAAGCTCCTTAAAAAAAGTATCATCCTTATCATATAGAATATAGTCAAACCGTATTCCGGAACGCACAAAGACCTTCTTTACTCCCGGCAGCTTCCTGAGCTTCTTTAGAAGTGCCAGATAATCCTTATGGCTGACGATCAGATTTTCACAGGGTTTTGGAAACAGGCATTGCCTGTCCTTGCAGACACCGTATTTTTCCTGCTTTTTGCATGCCTTGTGATGAAAATTCGCCGTAGGTCCTCCCACATCATGTATATATCCCTTAAAATCCTCTTGCTTTGTAATGAGCTTCGCTTCCTCTAAAAGCGACTCATGACTTCTGGTCTGGATCATCCGCCCCTGATGAAAGGTCAGGGCACAGAAGCTGCAGCCGCCAAAGCAGCCACGGTTGCTGATCAGACTAAACTTTACCTCACTGATTGCCGGAACCCCGCCTGCCTTTTCATATCCCGAATGATAAGTCCTCATATACGGAAGCGCATAGACATCATCCATCTCCTGTGTTGTCAATGGCTTCGAAGGCGGATTTTGCACAATATACCGCTTGCCCGGATATGCTTCCACCAGCCTTTTTGCTGTATATGCATCCGTATTTTGGTACTGGGTATAAAAGCTTTCCGCATATTTAAGCTTATCCTTTTGCAGATCTTCAAAGTCAGGCAGCCTCACATAATCATATACGGAATCCAGAGAATCCGTGCGGTATACGGTTCCGTCTATAAAAGTAATATCCGACACATCGATCCCTGCATTCAAAGCATCTGCAATCTCTACAACCGAATGCTCACCCATTCCGTACATCAGGATATCCGCTCCTGAATCCAGAAGGATCGACCGTTTTAATTTATCCGACCAGTAATCATAATGAGCCAGTCTTCTTAAACTCGCCTCAATCCCGCCGATCAGAATCGGTGTTTTTTTGTAAGTATGCCGGATCAGATTGCAGTATACAACCGTAGCATAGTCCGGTCTTTTCCCGATGACACCGCCCGGCGTGTAGCTGTCCGTCTTTCTCCGCTTTTTTGAAACCGTATAATGATTCACCATAGAATCCATATTTCCCGCCGATACTAAAAAAGCCAGTCTTGGCTCCCCAAACTCCATGATGCTCTTATCATCCTTCCAGTCCGGCTGTGCAATAATTCCTACTGTATAGCCGTATGCCTCTAAGAGTCTGCTGATGATTGCATGCGCAAAAGACGGGTGATCCACATAGGCGTCGCCCGTCACAAATACAAAATCTAACTGGGAAAGACCTCGCTCCGCCATTTCCTCACGACAGACCGGTAAAAATCCTGCCATACCTTCACTCCATTTCAGCTTCATTCTTTCTCATCCCACCGTCCAATACATGTCTGCACGGCAGATAGAAATCCTCAGATTCTCCAAAGCTTCAAAAAATATCTCATCTGTTTTTTCCTATATATCATAAATCCCTAAAATGAAATTCCTTTTCTCCGGAAGCATAGTCCCTGACAATCTCTCCGCCTCCGTACAGCTTATATTTATATGTTACCAGACCGTCCAGACCTACAGGACCTCTCGCATGGATTTTCCCTGTGCTGATGCCGACCTCAGCGCCAAACCCATACCGGAAACCATCTGCAAAGCGGGTGGAGCAGTTCTGATACACCCCTGCGGAATCCACCATCTGCATAAAGTGTTCTGCCGTTTCACGGTTTTCTGTAATGATCGCATCCGTATGATGCGAACCGTATGTATTGATATGAGAAACCGCCTCGTCAACATCTTTTACAAGTCTGATAGAAACCGCCAGCTCCAGATATTCCTTAAAGTCCTCAACCGCAATCGTCTCTCCGCCAATGAGCCGTGTAACCTCCTCTGTTCCCTTCACCGTCACCTTCGCATCCTTCAACGCATCCGAAAGCTTCGGCAAAAACGCTTCCGCAATATCCTGATGAACAAGCAATGTCTCCACCGCATTGCAGGCAGCGGTATACTGTGTCTTCGCGTCTACAATAATCCTTACCGCCTTATCATAGTCCGCCTCTTTATCCACATAAATGTGGCAGATCCCGTCTGCATGTCCCATCACAGGAATCTTTGTATGATTCATAATATACTGTACAAACTGATTCGAGCCTCTCGGTATCAGAAGATCCACACAGTCATCACATTCTAAAAGCTCATCAATCTCATTATGCGTATCCACCTGCATCAGGCAGCTTTCCGGAAGTCCGGCTTTTACGACACCTTCCCTGATCAGGCGAAACAGAATGCGGTTTGTATTCGCCGTCTCCTTTCCGCCCTTTAATACTGCGCAGTTTCCGCTTTTCAGGCAAAGAGAGGAAATCTGTATCAGCGCATCCGGACGCGCTTCAAAGATGACGCCGATTACACCGATCGGACAGGTCACCCGCTTTAACAGAAGCCCTTCGTCAAGCTGCCTGTGAAGCGTCACCTTATTTAGCGGATCATCAAGCTCCACCAACTGCTCCATGCCCTTAATCGAAGCCGTTAACTTCCCTTCGTCAAATTTCAGTCTTTTTTTCACGGCATCTGAAATATGATTTTCCTCTGCTGCCTCCATATCCTTTTTATTTTCGGCAAATATTTCTTCCTTATGCTCCTTTAAAAGCGATGCCGCCTCCAAAAGCGCTTTATTCCGAAGCTCCACCGTCGATGCCGCAAGCACGGGCGAAACCCTTTTCATGGTATAGACTTCTTCCTTTACATTCATGTCCTTTCCTCCATATTATATTATTCTCTCAAAATCCCCTTGATCTGCCCCTGCACCGCCTTTTCCAAAAATGCAGTCCTCTCCTCGGGAAGATTGAACTTTTCATGAAGCCTTAACGGTTCATCTGCAACAGCCCGCAGCCGCTCCTTGGACACCTCATCCAAGAGAGTTCTTGCTACAGGAATAAACTGTCCTCGTATTTTGTGTCCCATTTCGGCAATGTAAGGAGATTCCTCAACTAAATCATCCTTCATCGCCCGCGCAAGCATTGCCATATTATGATCAAAAACCGGCGCAAAACGAAGCACCTCAAAGGTATCATTATCCACAATAAATCCAAAGTTTCCAAAATGTCTGTCCGGATTGAAGATCACAGCGTCTAAAATGATCATATGCCTGAAATCCGCTTCAAAGCCATATGGCTCCAATACACGCAAAAGATCATCATAATCATAGACTTCATTGGCATCCAGATATTTATATATCGGAACAAAGCCTTCCTTCTCCGTCGTAAACATCTGACACCTTGAAACGATACTTCCCTTATACTTTACCAGATCATAGTCTACATAGGAATCACAGAGAGCTTTTGCATACTGTGCGGAATAGTATTCGGAATACATCTCAAGTCCCGCATTTGCAAAACCGGAGCTTCCCTTTTTATAAAGATAGATTCCGTCTTTCTCCTGAATCCAGCATTTTTCAAAAGAGCCCTCCGAAGTAAATTCCGGTGAAGTCGTTGATAACTTTAATCCGTGCAGCCCCCGTTCAAATGCCGTTTTCGATACGACATCCGTAAATTCATTTTGATAGAGATTTACCTTTTCCCATATAAGCCCTGACTCTGCCTTTTTCACCCAAAGCGAATCATTCAAGCTCAGTGCATGTGTCATCTCAATAAAGCCTGCCACATTATCAAGCTGCCATTCCTTTAACCACTGCTGTAAATGTTCCTTATGCTTGGCATAATTCCGATGCTCTAGCCAGGTTGATATTTTCGAAAATTTCGGCGGCAATTCTCCTTTGTCCACATACCGCTCTAACTCTTTACAATCATACTCTCCTATGGTCTCATCAAAAAATACCTGAAACAACAATAGTTTCTTATTTTTATTCATTAAATAATATTCTGCCATAGTACTCCCCCATTCAAAACACTGCTTATTATAACCGCCCTTCTCCTTTCTTTATACCACAGTCGGGGATTTTCTTCAACTTTTATCGTCCCACTTCTTGTATTCTGCTGATAAATGTGTTAGCATGGTAAAACCTTGTTAAAAATCCCGGTTCATCCAAAGGAGAAACAATATGGAAACCAACATGACAGAGGGGCGTCCTCTTACACTGATGCTCCGCTTTATGCTTCCGCTGCTGCTCGGAAATGTATTTCAGCAGCTATATAATATGGTAGATACGATTATCGTAGGACGATATGTGGGAAATAAAGCACTTGCCGCTGTCGGTTCTACCGGTACAATCTTTTTTCTTGTGATCGGAGTCTGCAACGGCATGGCAGCCGGCTTTACGGTGCTGACCAGTCAGAAATTCGGTGCGGGAGACAGTGAAGGGACAAAGCTGTCCGTTACAAACGGGATTTTTCTATCCGGCATCCTTTTAGCATTCATAACTGTTCTGATGCTTATTGTCATGCATCCGCTGCTACATCTTATGAATACACCGGCTGACATTTACGATGACGCATACAGCTATATCTCTACGATCTGTAAAGGTGTTACTGCCATCGTCTTTTACAATCTGTTCTCGTCATTCCTGCGAGCAGTCGGAAACAGCCGGATGCCGTTAATATTCTTAATCATATCCGCACTCTTAAATATTATACTGGATCTTGTTTTCATCCTTGCCCTTCATATGGGCGTAGCAGGTGCCGCATGGGCGACCAATCTGTCACAGGCATTTTCCGCCTGTCTGTGCGCGACATACATATTTACAAAGGTAGATGTATTAAAACCAAGCCGCAGGCATTGGCATTTTCATAAAGAATCCATCCGAAAGCAGTTAAATATCGGAATCCCGATGTCGCTCCAGTTTGGGATCACCGCCTCCGGAACCATGGTCATGCAGACAGCCATTAACCAATTCGGTTCGATAGCCGTCACCGGGTTTACAGCCGCTAATAAGGTTTCGGGACTTCTCACACAGGGCATGATGGCACTCGGCCAGACCTCCGCCTCCTATGCAGGTCAGAATTACGGAAAAGGAGATATTGACCGGATTCATCAGGGAACAAAAGACGCAATGAAAATCGGCAGTATCTACTCTATTATAGCAGCTTCTGTCGGCATCCCGCTCCTGCCGCATCTGATGAGACTCTTTTTTGATTCCAATGTAGATATCACGCCATATCTGCCCTGGTCAAAGCCTTATTTCTATATGTGCGCTGCAGCCTACATCCCCCTTTGCATGATCTTTATTTACAGGAATACCCTGCAAAGCTGCGGATATAGTTTCGTTGCTATGACACTCGGAGTCATGGAGCTTTTTGCAAGACTCGCGGCAGCATTTTTATCAATTCGTTGTCACAACTACATTTTAGCTGTTTCTGCTGACGCCGACGCGTGGATAACAACGGGATTTTTCGCTTTTTTCCTCTACTTGCATTTAAGAAAGAAAATGACTGCCCGAAGGAAGGCAGCCATCTCCGAAAACCAATTGGATTAATTTTGTCCATAATAAGCATTCTCTCCGTGCTTTCTATAAAAATGCTTATCCCGGATACAGTCCGGGGCGGGCAGCACCTTCGGATTGATGACCTCGGTGCGAAATGCCATTTTGGCAACCTCCTCAAGCACGACGGCATTGTGAACCGCCTCTGCCGCATCCTTCCCCCATGTAAACGGACCATGGTTGACGCATAATATCCCCGGTGTATGCATTGGGTTTAACCTTCTTTTTTCAAAGGTTTCAATAATCACCAAGCCTGTATTTTTCTCATATGCCTCATCAATTTCCTCCGGTGTCAGTCCCCTTGCGCAGGGGATTTCCCCGTAGAAATAATCCGCATGTGTCGTTCCGTACAGTGGGATGCTCCTCCCCGCCTGTGCCCATGCTGTCGCCTCCGGTGAATGTGTATGTACGACTCCCCCGATTTCCGGATATTTCTTATATAACTCCAGATGTGTCGCCGTATCAGAGGACGGACGGTATTTTCCTTCTATCCGGTTGCCGGAAAGATCTATCACCACCATATCCTCCGGAGACAGCTCCTCATAATCCACTCCGCTTGGCTTGATTACAAAATATCCGCTCTCCCTGTCGATTCCGCTGACATTTCCCCATGTATAAGTCACCAGATTCCTCTTCGGAAGCTCCATGTTTGCCCGGTATACCTCTTCTTTTAACTGCTCTAACATATTTCCCTCCTGACTCTATTCATCTTCCGCCATGCATTTGACCGCCGCATGCTCAACCTCAAACGCCCTTACATACCGCTCCATATAAGCGTCAAAGCCATCCATCTCTTCTTTTCTTGGTTCTACAGTAGTTCCTTTGCTGTCCTTAAAAATCTGCTCGCTTAAATAATCCGCAAGCGTCTGTCGGTTTTCCTTATATGCGGCATACAGTGCGAGAACCGCAATTCCCCATGCACCACCTTCACTCGCCGTTTCCATTACAGACACCGGCGCATGCATTGCCGCTGCCATCACACGCTGACCGGCTTCCTTCGTTTTGAAAAATCCGCCGTGCCCGTACATCTTATCAATCGGAACCTGCTCCTCCTTAAGCAGGATATCCAGGCCGTACTTTAAAGCACCCACTGCAGAATAAAGCTGCAGCTTCATAAAGTTATCAAAGGAAAAATCAGCATTTGCCGTGCGCGCCAAAAGTGGTCTGCCCTCCGGGAATCCCGTCACAGGTTCTCCCGAAAAGTAATTATAGCTGAGCAGCCCGCCACAGTCCGGACTTCCCTGCATGGAACGCTCAAACATTACCTGGTATATTTTATCCATATCCACCGGAGCACCGGCAGCCTCCGAAAATTCCTTAAACAGATTCGCCCATGCATTGATCTCGGAAGTACAGTTGTTACAATGTACCATTGCCACCGCATCTCCCACCGGTGTCGTTACCAGATCAATCTCTTTATGCACCCCGGAAAGCGGCTTTTCCAATACGATCATCGCAAAAACAGAGGTTCCTGCAGATACATTTCCGGTGCGCACTGCGATGGAATTCGTCGCCGTCATACCGGTTCCCGCATCCCCCTCCGGCGGGCAGACAGGTATTCCCGCCTCCAATGTACCCTCCGGATCTAAAAGCTTCGCTCCCTCTTCCGTCAATGCTCCCGCCATCTCTCCTGCTGTCAGAACCTTCGGAAACACCTCCCGTAACCTCCAGCTATATCCGCCTTCCGTCACAAGACCATCAAAGCAGGAAAGCATTCTTTCATCATAATCTCTCGTACTGCTGTCAATCGGAAACATGCCCGATGCATCCCCGATTCCGAGCACCTTTTCTCCGGTCAGCTTCCAGTGGATATATCCTGCCAGTGTCGTCAGGTAAGCAAGCCTGTCTAAATGCTCCTCTTTCTTTAACATTGCCTGATACAGATGCGCAATGCTCCACCTCTGCGGCACATTGAAACCGAATTTCTCTGTCAGGATATCTGCCGCTTCTTCCGTAATCGTATTCCGCCATGTCCGAAAAGGCACTAAAAGCCCACCCTCTTTGTCAAATGCCATATAACCGTGCATCATTGCCGAAAACCCGATCACTCCTGTCCTTTTTAACGGAATGCCATACTGTACCTTTACATCCTCCTTTAGCCCGGCAAAGCAGTCCTTCAGTCCGCTCCAGATATCCTCCAGGCTATAGGTCCAGATTCCGTTTTCATAGCGGTTCTCCCATGTATGACTGCCCGAAGCAAGCACCGTTCCGTCCTGTCCTGTTAAGACTGCCTTGATCCTCGTCGAACCAAACTCAATCCCCACTGCCGTCTTTCCGCTTTCAATCCACTCCTTACCGTCCATTCTCGCTCTCCCTTCTTATGATAAAATAACTATCTCCACCTGTGGTACGGGCAGTCCCTGTCTTTCACCGCCGCCCGAAGTTCCACATAGCAGCCGCATGCCGTACACATCGCTTCATGACATCTGCTACAGGAAGCACATACCTCCAGTCTGGAAACATAACATTCCTCCGAAGCACTGTCCTCCTCCCGGATCTCTTCCAGATATCGGTTGACATACTCTGAAATATTTCCGGTCAACCGCTCCCTGATCTCACACAATCTGCAAACTCTAAGTTCTGACATATGATTCTCCGTATCGCGATGCTACTTCTTCAGCCTCAGCACTGTCACACTGCAGGGCGGGAGCATCACGCGCAAGCCATTCTCAGTCCTTTCATAATGGTCAAACGGCAACTCTTTTACCCTTTCCGGCTCCCCAAATGTATTATGCGCATTCATTTCGCCTGAGACACACTCTGCCTCACACACTTCAAACGCTTCTCCTGACGCAAGCGTGATTTTTAGCTCCTGTTCCTCGGTCGCAGACAGATTATTTAAAGTCACGGTAATGATCCCCTGCTCATCCACAGAACACGATTCCGTAATCCGGGGCACTTTTGATTCCTCCGGACCGACCATGTCACTTTCCGCCAGAAAGCTTTCCAAAAGCTCCGCTCCCTGATGATGGCGATACATGTGAAATACATGATAGGTCGGTGTCTTTATCATCTTTTCGCCCTCTGTCAAAAGCACGGACTGAAGTACATTGACAACCTGTGCAAGATTCGCCATCTTCACACGGTCGGAATGCTTATTAAAAATATTTAAGGTAACCCCTGCCACAAGCGCATCACGAATCGTATTCTGCTGATACAGAAAGCCCGGATTCGTCCCCGGCTCACAGTCAAACCAGCAGCCCCATTCATCGACGATCATACCGATCCTTTGTGCCGGATCATAGGTATCCATGACCTTGCCGTGTCTCGACACTAACTCATCCATCCTGTATGCCTTTGCCAATGTCAGATACCAGTCATCTTCATCAAACTCCGTGGCGCTTCCCTTCTTTTCCCATGTTCCGGGCACCACATAGTAATGCAGGGAAAGTCCGTCCATAAAGCCATGAACCTCCTCCGGTGCATGCTCATGTGTAACATCAAGCACCGTCTTTGTCCAATCATAATCTCCCTCATTCGCACCGCAGCAGATTTTAAAAACCGGCTTTTCCGGATCATAACCACGAACATAGGTCTGATAACGCCGGTAGAGATCTGCATAGTAAGATGGACGCATATTCCCGCCGCAGCCCCAGTTCTCATTCCCGACACCGAAATAATCCACCCTCCATGCCTCTTTATGTCCGTTCTTTTCCCGCAGTTCTGCCATCGGTGACACTCCGTCAAAGGTCATATATTCAACCCATTCTGACATTTCCTGTACCGTGCCGCTTCCGACATTTCCATTCACATAGGTTTTACACCCAAGCTGCCTGCATAACTCAAAATACTCATGTGTCCCGAAGCTGTTATCCTCGATCACGCCGCCCCAATGCGTATTGATCATTTTCTTCCTGTCTTCCTTTGGTCCGATTCCGTCCCTCCAGTGATATTCATCGGCAAAACATCCTCCCGGCCAGCGAAGCACCGGAACCTGAAGCTCCTTTAATGCCTCGACTACATCCGTCCGC
>CADBMH010000178.1 GCA_902795705.1 uncultured Lachnospiraceae bacterium
ATCCGCGTCAGCCGGTCCGTCAGGGATATTGCGTATAAGGCGATTTATACAAAAGAGGCGATGATGAAGGATTCCGATAAGGAGCCGACGATTGAAGAGATTGCGAAGGCGTTGGATATTCCGGCAGAAAATATCGTCTTGGCGCTGGATGCGATCCAGAATCCGGTTTCGCTCTATGAGCCGGTTTACGGGGAGAGCGGGGATACGCTGCATATCATGGATCAGATCAGTGACAAGAAAAATAAAGAGGAGAGCTGGATTGAGGAGATTTCATTAAAGGCGGCGATCGACCGGCTGAGCAAAAGGGAACACAAAATCATTGAGCTCAGGTATTTCCAGGGAAAGACACAGATGGAGGTTGCGAAGGAGATACAGATTTCGCAGGCACAGGTCAGCAGACTGGAGAAAAAGGCGCTGCATTCGATGCGGGAATATCTTGTATAGTAAGAATCGTCAGGAAGAAGTCCGATCTGTAGCGGAGGCATGATCGGAAGGAACGGGTATTGATGTTGTCACAGTAACGGTTTAGAAAAATTTGCATAGAATAAAAAAAACGGGAAAAATCATGCGGATCTGTGAATTAAGGGATAAGGAAGTTATCAATATCTGTGATGGGGAGAAATTAGGCAATGTCTGTGACCTTGATTTCGATGTCTGTACCGGGGAGGTCTGTGCGCTGATCATTCCGGGACCTTGTAAGATTTTCGGAATCTTAGGCAGGGATAGTGAATATGTGATTCCCTTTTGTGATGTGACGAGAATCGGAAGTGATGTTGTCCTTGTAGATACGGATACGAAAAAATGTATGAAAAAGTGTGACTTCACTTGATTTTTTGAAAAAGTAACGATAGAATGATAAAAGTTACTAGAAAAGAACACATAGGATCAGGGAAGGGTGAAGGAAGATGAAGTGTCCGTTTTGCGGAAAAGAAGATACCAAGGTGATTGATTCGAGACCTGCAGAGGAGGGAAATGCAATCCGGCGCAGGAGACAATGTGACGGTTGTAAAAAGCGTTTTACGACCTATGAAAAGGTGGAGTCGATCCCTTTGGTTGTGATTAAAAAGGATCTGACAAGAGAGCCGTACGACAGGGCAAAGATTGAAAGAGGTGTTTTCCGGTCGTGCCACAAACGGCCGGTTCCCGTAACACAGATGAATGCAATGATCGATAAGATTGAAGCGGAGATCTTTAACCTGGGACTTCGTGAGATCAAAAGCAATGATATCGGCGAGCTTGTCATGAATCACCTAGAAGAACTCGATGCGGTTGCTTATGTCCGCTTTGCTTCTATTTATAGAGAGTTTAAGGATGTCAGTACCTTTATGGAGGAGCTGAAAAAAATCTTAGACAAATAAAACTCTTGCGAAAATATCTGGTTTATCATATAATCAAAATGTGTGGAGGCTCCTTTTCGGAAAGGAGCAAAAATGTATAGTGTATCTTATTGTGCGGCCGTCAGAGGGATTGACGGCTGTCTGGTTCAGGTCGAGGCAGATGTTTCGAATGGTCTGCCCGGCTTTTCTTTAGTTGGTTTTTTATCCTCAGAAGTGAAAGAAGCGAGAGAACGTGTCCAGATCGGTCTGAAAAACGCCGGATTTCATTTTCCGCCCAAAAGGATTACGATCAATCTTTCGCCGGCTGATATCAGAAAGGGCGGTACGGGATATGATCTTGCAATCGCTGTATCCGTATTGTGCGCATTTGGATATTTTTCAAATGACTACATACAGGATATCATGTTTATCGGTGAGCTGGGGTTAGAGGGAAAGCTAAAGGAAGTCCACGGTATTCTGCCGAGAGTCTATACGGCATATGAAAATCATCTGAAATTCTGTGTAGTTCCCAAAGGAAATGTAGAAGAAGCAAATATTGTAGAAGGAATTCAGGTAGTCGGCATCTTGGATTTAAAGGAGCTTGTCTGGCTGTTAGAACGCGAGGAGCTTTCTAAGGCTGTAGTAAAAGGAAAAACGACGGAGACGGTAAAAAGCCGTGCTTCATTTGACTTTCGAGATGTGTACGGACAGGAGTTTGTGAAGCGCGCTGCTCTGGTTGCTGCTGCAGGAAGGCATAATCTTTTGATGATCGGCCCGCCGGGTTCCGGAAAGACGATGATCGCAAAGAGGATTCCGGGAATATTACCGACGCTTGGTTTTAGAGAACAGATGGAGATCTCCAAAATATACAGTGTGGCGGGTTTATTGTCGGAGGAAAGTCCTTATATTACGGAACGGCCGTTCAGAGCCCCGCATCATACGATCACGAGACAGGCACTCATCGGAGGCGGTCATATGCCAAAGCCCGGTGAAGTCAGTTTGTCAAGCGGCGGTGTTCTATTCCTGGACGAGTTGGCGGAATTTAGCAGGCAGACGATCGAGGTGTTAAGACAGCCGTTAGAAGAAGGATTTGTGAATATTTCAAGAATCGACGGGAATTATCGCTATCCGGCAGAGTGTCAGTTAGTAGCGGCAACGAACCCGTGCCGGTGCGGATTTTATCCGGACAGGAGAAAATGTATGTGTACGGACAGGCAGGTGCGGAATTATTTAGACAAAATTTCCAGACCGATGCTTGACCGTATGGATCTGTGCGTGGAAACAAGGGTATTAGCCTATCACGAGTTTCAGAAAAAGGATGCCGGAGGCGGGGAAGAGGACTCGGCGTACATGAGAGAACGCGTGGAGGAGGTGCATCATATCCAAAAGAAGCGGTATGAAGGCGAACGCTTTTCCTGGAACAGTGAGCTTCCCTCTTCGAAAATCGACACATATTGTATGCGGAGCAGTCAGGCAGAGGAGTATTTGCAAATGATTTATGAGACGATGGAAATCAGTGCCAGAGTATATCACAAGCTTTTAAAGGTGGCAAGAACCGTGGCGGATTTAGGGAAAAGCGAACAGATTGAAAAGGAGCATATTGCAGAGGCGGTCTGCTATCGCATGATCGATAAGAAATATTGGGGAAGGGAGGAGGTTTAAAATGCGGGAAAACTGGGAAAAGATAAAGTATGATTGCTTTTTGTGCAGCATTCCGGAAATTATGACGGGGAAAAGAAGAAGATTGTTGGATTATTTCGGAACATCAGAGCATATTTTTAAAGCAGGGAAAAAGGAGCTGGAACAGGTTCCTTACCTGACGGAAAAGGATGTTGTCCGCATTTTATCCTGTCAGACAGAGGATTATCTGGATAGGCTGAAAGAGGCGTTAGTCAGGCAAAATATTTCTTTTATCACAGAAAGGGAGAAGGATTTTCCGGAGCGTTTAAAGAGAATATCCGATCCGCCGTATGGCCTTTTCTATAAGGGGAGTCTACCGAAGGATTCACAGCCCTCTGTTGCCGTTGTAGGAGCAAGAAAGGTGACGGAAGCGGGGAAGCAGATTGCGGATAAATTTGGCTGCGAGCTTGCAGCAAACGGCGTACAGGTGATCAGCGGTATGGCGTTAGGCGTAGATATCTGTGCGCAGAGGGGCGCTTTGAAATATGAGAGAGGAAGAACCTTTGCCGTACTTGGGACAGGGGTGGATATCTGTTATCCCAGGCAGCATATCGAAAGCTATATGAACATGCAGCAACGAGGAGGCGTAATTTCGGAATTTCCGCTTGGAACACCGGCTTTTCCGGGAAATTTCCCGGTCAGGAACCGGATCATCAGCGGGTTGTCTGACGGAGTACTGGTCATTGAGGCGAAGAAAAAAAGCGGTTCGCTGATTACTGCAGAGACAGGTTTGGAACAGGGACGGGAGATTTTTGTAGTGCCGGGCGGGATGTGCGATCCGCAGTATGAGGGAGGAAATGAGCTTTTGAAACAGGGAGCTGTGCTTGTTACGAGAGTAGAGGATATTCTGGATGGACTCGGTCTGTTTTTCAATGAGGATGTTGTGACGAAAAAGAAAAAAACAAACTTTATGCTTGAAACCACAGAAAAAATAGTGTATAGTATTTTAAGTTTGGAGCCGATTCATATTTCTGAGCTGATGACGGAAACAGGGCTGTCCATGCCGGTTCTGATGGAACAGCTTTTGTCACTGCAGGGGAAAAGGCTTATTAAAATGATCGGAAACAATTATTATGTTATTCGTTTATAGCGTGAAAGGTGGGAAAGGTTATGGCAAAGAATCTCGTGATAGTGGAGTCGCCGTCGAAAGCGACGACGATCAAGCGTTTCTTAGGCAGCAATTATGAGGTTGTTGCTTCGAACGGACATGTGCGTGATCTGCCGAAAAGTCAGCTTGGGATTGATGTAGAGCATGACTATGAGCCAAGATATATTACAATCCGCGGAAAGGGAGAGCTTCTTGCCAAGCTCCGCAGAGAGGTAAAAAAAGCGGACAAAATATATCTCGCAACTGACCCGGACCGGGAGGGAGAGGCGATTTCCTGGCATTTAGTAACAGCATTAAAATTGGATCCGAAAAAGACGAAGCGGATCACTTTTAATGAGATTACCAAAAATGCAGTGAAACAATCGATTAAAAACGCGAGAGAAATTGATATAAATTTAGTAGATGCACAGCAGGCGAGACGTGTGCTTGACCGTCTGGTGGGTTATCAGATCAGTCCTGTTTTATGGGCAAAGGTGAAGAGAGGGTTGAGCGCCGGACGTGTACAGTCCGTGGCGCTCCGCATTATTGCAGACAGGGAAGAGGAAATCAACGCATTTATTCCTAAGGAATATTGGACTTTGTCTGCGGATTTTGAGATTCCGGGAGAAAAAAAGAAACTGACCGCAGATTTCTATGGAACAAAAAACGAAAGGATTTCGATTGAATCTGAGGAGCAGGTGAAAGAGATTGTTAAAAAAGTCGAAAAGTCCTCTTTTGAGATTTCCGATGTCAAGGAAGGAGAACGCACAAGGAAAAGTCCGCTGCCGTTTACGACAAGTACATTGCAGCAGGAGGCTGCCAAGACTTTAAATTTTTCTACACAGAAGACCATGCGTATTGCGCAGAGCCTTTATGAAGGCTTAAAGATCAAAGGCCACGGTACGGTTGGTCTGATTACCTATCTGCGTACCGATTCTACCCGTGTTTCCGAGGAAGCCAAAGCTATGGCTAAGGAATATATTGAACAAAATTACGGAAAAGAATATCTGGCAAAAAAGGAAAAGGCAGAAAAGGGAAACGGAAAGATCCAGGATGCGCACGAGGCAATCCGTCCTACTTATGTAGAGCTTTCACCTGCCACGGTAAAGGACGAATTATCCAGAGACCAGTTCCGCCTGTATCAGTTGATCTGGAAACGTTTTATCGCAAGCCGGATGGCATCGGCAGTGTTTTCTACGACGACGGTGAAGATCGATTCAAAGGAATACCGTTTTACAGCTTCGGCTTCCAAGGTGTCATTTGCCGGTTATCTTACGGTATATCAGACAGATGAGGATAAGATTGATAAAAAGGTTTTATCGAAAAAGCTGGAGAAAGGGTTGGAGGTAAAGGCGGCGGATTTTGAGAAGAAGCAGCATTTTACACAGCCTTTGCCTCATTTTACAGAAGCGTCTTTAGTTAAGACCTTAGAGGAGCTTGGCATCGGAAGACCGAGTACCTATGCACCGACGATTTCTACCATTATCAACAGAAGATATGTGGCGAAGGAAAAGAAGAATCTATATATTACGGAGCTTGGTGAAGTGGTCAATTCGATCATGAAAAAATCCTTTGCAAGTATTGTGGATGTCAATTTTACTGCATATATGGAAGGGCTTTTAGACCGGGTAGAGGACGGTTCCGTGAAATGGAAAACAGTTGTGGAAAACTTTTATCCGGACCTCAATGAAGCGGTAGAAGCTGCGCATAAGGAGTTAGAGGAGATTACGATCGAAGATGAGGTGACAGATGTAATCTGTGAGGAATGCGGAAGGAACATGGTCGTAAAATATGGTCCGCATGGGAAATTCTTAGCGTGTCCCGGATTTCCGGAGTGCAGAAATACAAAGCCGTATCTCGAAAAAATCGGCGTACCGTGTCCGAAGTGCGGAAAAGATATCGTCGGAAGAAAAACAAAAAAAGGAAGACGGTATTTTGGATGTATCGGATATCCGGATTGTGACTTTATGTCATGGCAGAAGCCGTCAAAGGAGAAATGCCCGAAGTGCGGCGGTCCGATGGTGGAAAAAGGAAACAGGTTAGTTTGTATGGATGAAAAATGCGGCTTTGTAAAGAAAATGGAGAAAAAGCCGGAATGATGTAAAAGGAAGAACAGATGAGTTTAGAATTACTGGATAAGACAAGAAGGTTAAATAACCTGCTGCATAAAAACGATGCCGATGTGGTTGATTTTCGTGAATTTTGTCATACTTTGTCGCAGATCCTGGAGACAAATGTTCTTTTGATCAGCGGTAAGGGGAAGGTTCTTGGTCTGAAGACGAGGAAAGAGATTGAACCGCTGACTCTTTTTGGAGATTACGATTACGGAACATATATTGATGCAAAGCTTGGCGGGAGACTCATGAATATTTTATCGACGAATGAACATGTGAATCTGAATATGTTAGGCATGGACAAAACGGAAGCGAATATGTATTTTATGATGGTCACACCGGTTGACATGGCAGGGAAACGCTTAGGTTCGCTCATCGTATACCGGAAAAAAGACGGATTTTCGATTGATGATGTCATCTTAAATGAATATGCGGCAACGATCATCGGTCTGGCAATGCAGCGTTCTGTCTCTGAAGAACGATATGAGGAGCATCATAAGGAGGAAGATGTCGCAACCGCTTTGGAAACGCTTTCAAAGCTGGAAAAAAAGGCAATTCTCTCTGTATTGGATGAAATGGGAAATCAGAAGGAAAAGGTGATCGTGACAAGTAAGCTGGCAGATCAGGTGGGGATTACAAGGTCTGTTCTTGTCAATGCATTGAAAAAATGCGCAGGAGCCGGAGTTCTTCAGACAAAGTCTGCCGGGAAAAAAGGAACTGTGGTTAAAATTACCAATGAGTTTTTCGAATATAAATTCATGACGGAAAGTCAGTAATATAAAGGAAAAACAAGGAAAAGAAGGTTGGGGATTGCTGCCTTTTTTTCTTTTTCTGGATTTTTTCACAGATTTCCTCTTGTAATTTATCACATTTTAACTATAATTATAAATGTAGGATTGGGTATATATTACATATTTTTAAGAAAACACTCCGAAAGGATAGAAAGTATCAGAAAGGAGCAGGGATATGGTAAGAACCGGAGCATTTAATTACATAAATGTATTGCAGACCGGACTGGATGCGAGTTGGACCAGGAACTCCGTGATTGCAAATAATATTGCCAATGCGGATACCCCGGGATATAAGCGGAAGGATGTCCAGTTTGAGGACTATTTGATGAATGAGATCGGGTTTACGGATTCATTGGATGACGAGGTGGCGGGCGCGGATTTAGATGCACTGACTGCAACGACCTATACCGAATACGACGATGTCAGTTATCGAATTGACGGAAATAATGTAGATATCGATACGGAGAGTGCAGAGCTTGCAAAGAACCAGATCCGTTATTATACGATGTTGGATTCCGTGACGCAGGAATTTTCAAGACTGAAATCTGTAGTCAAGACTGCAGGTTAAATAAAAATCGCGATATAAGATATATCGCAGAAATGAGG
>CADBMH010000179.1 GCA_902795705.1 uncultured Lachnospiraceae bacterium
GTTTATAATATCGATCAGTTGGAAACGGAACAGATGTCCATGTATGTATTTGTTAAAAATGAGAACGGGACATTAAAGATTGCAAATCGTATTTTTGAAACACGGTTATATAATCTCTTTTTATCAGATGAAGAGATGACAAGCAGTGCTGTATGCAGAGAAGGAGAAGCTGCAAAAAGTATTTTTATTAAAGACAGAAGCCTTAATATGCCGCTTGTTTTGGAAAGGTTCATTCAGACCTATACGGAAATTTTTGGTCCGTTAGAAGACAAATTCAAGGAAAAGGATGGGAGGGAACAGTTTCTTTTGTATTTAAAACCGATCATCAACGGGACAGGGAATTATTATATCGAGGCACAGACAAGGGATGCAAGGCGGACGGATGTGATCGTGGACTATCTCGGAAAACAGTATGTGATTGAGTTAAAGATCTGGCATGGCGAGCGATATAATGAAGAGGGAGAAAAGCAGCTGAGAGAGTATCTTGACTATTTTCATCTGGATACCGGCTATATGTTAAGCTTTAACTTTAATAAAAAGAAAGAAACCGGAGTAAAGCAGCTTGCGATAGGGGCTAAGGTGCTTTATGAGGGGATGCTGTAGTGGGGGATATAATTCAAAATGTGTAGAGCTTACAGAAAAATATTTTGGCTAAAAATAATGATGCAGGGGAGTGATGATATGACGGATAAAACAAAGAAGATATTTGAGGAAGCAGGTATTCAGGTAGAGGAAGAGATTACGACGGGGTTTTATAAGATTAAAGATCCGGGAGTGATAGATTTGTCTAAATTGAGCAGTTATTTTGGTAACAGTACATTTTATTATAAAAAGGATCATAAGGAGAGGATAGGTGGGTTTGTACATATATTTGTGAGACCGTTTTTTATTATGATTGGCGACGAAAATACTCAATTTGATTATACGTATTACTATAATATGATTGCGCCTTATGATTTGACTGTACAAACTTTTTACAATACAGATGAGACTTCGATAGATACAATAGATTTATTTCGTGGAGGGAATTATTGATGAAGATTGGTGAATTTGTTTTTGATGAAAGTCGCCAGATATCCTATTTAGAAAGAGTTGATTATTGCAAAGACCGATTTTCTTATCTTTCGGAAATTGATTTTGGTCTGGAGAATGTAAATTGTGCAGTGAGAATGAGGATAGATACTGGAGCGACTAAAACAATAATTGGTATAGATTTGCTTAGAAAAAGCATACCGAATATAGATGATTTATATTTGAAATTTCAAGAAGAGAAAACAGTGTTTGCTGCCAATGATAAGGAGATTTATATTAGAAGTGCTGTTGTTAGGAATTTTCAAATTACGGATGAAATCAAGATTGAAAAAATAAAAATATATTTTTCTGATAATATTGGTAACAGAGCATTGCTGGGAATGGATATTTTAAGCCTGTTTACTTTTATGTATAGCGATAAAGACAGACTTTTTACCATACATAATTACAAGGAATCTATTGAAAGACACAATAAATTGATCCTAAATAGTAATCTTGATTATCTTGATCCGGAATTTATAGGAGAAATATCAGAGAAAAATCCTGTGCGTTAATAGCTTTTTCAAGTGAGAAAAGCGGTATAAATATGAGTTGTTATTCGCAGTTAATATCAATATTGACAAATA
The DNA here is from genome assembly GCA_902795705.1 of uncultured Lachnospiraceae bacterium. GTDB lineage: Bacteria > Bacillota > Clostridia > Lachnospirales > Lachnospiraceae > Butyribacter. Next base: position 1,659 of record CADBMH010000179.1, read on the forward strand.
ACAGTGTTATGTTATACTGAATAGGTACATAACACTGTTATTTTGATTTGTTGTAAAAAAGATTCGACTCAAAGAGAACAATAAAACTGTGCATGGCGCGGGGTGGAGATGGTTATGGGACAGGAAACGGAAAAAGAGGCAAAAACGAAGCTGCTTATTCACGCAAGGCAGGAGTTTATCGAAAAGGGATATATGAAAGCATCCCTGCGGAGCATCTGTAAAAAGGCAGGTGTGACGACGGGAGCGCTGTACTTCTTTTTCGAGGATAAGAACGATCTGTTTGGAAATGTAGTTTCGGAGCCGTTACACCGGCTGGAGCAGGTGATCGGAGAGCATTTTAAGGGAGAAATGGAAAATACAGATACGCTTGAGGAAACAGGGGTGGATGATGATTATGAGGTGACCGGACAGATCATACATTGTCTGTTTCAATATTATGAGGAGTTTCAGCTTTTGATCACCAGATCACAGGGCTCTGACTATGAGGGGATTACAGACAGGATTGTAGCAATTGTGGAGCAGCATTACCGTGTGCTTTCCGGAAAGGTGCGGGCGGCAGCGGGAAGAGAGCCGGTGGATGATTTTATGATACACTGGATCGCGCATAGTCAGGTAGATGCATTTATTCATCTGCTGACGCATTGCAGTTCGGAGGCGGAAGCGAAAAAGCAGCTTGACAGTATGGTGGCTTATTTAAGAGGCGGCTGGTTTGCGGTAGTAGGCGGATAATGATTATTTTTTATCAATAACATAACGGTGTTATGTTGATGGGTATAGATAAAAATTTGTAATCAAAGGAGAGAAAAAAATGTATGTAGAGGTGTCAAATATCAAAAAAAGCTATGGAGAAGGCGGGAGCTATGTGCAGGTGCTGAAAGGAGTTTCCGCAGAGGTGGAGCAGGGGGAAATGTGCGTCATACAGGGAACCTCCGGTTCCGGTAAGTCAACGCTTCTTAACTGCATTGGCGGATTAGATCGGGTTGACAGTGGTTCGATCAGGATAGACGGAAATGAAATCGTAGGACTGAAGGGAGAGGCGCTTTCTGATTACAGACGGGACAACCTGGGATTCATTTTTCAGTTCTATAATCTGGTGCCGAATCTGACGGTTCGGGAAAATATTCAGGTTTGTGAATATCTTACCGATGAACCTCTTTCCATGGAGGAGCTTTTAGAGGTTCTGGGACTTACGGAGCATGCAGATAAGTTTCCGTCCCAGATGTCGGGAGGGCAGCAGCAGAGATGCGCGATTGCAAGAGCGCTGATCAAAAATCCGAAGCTGCTTCTTTGTGACGAGCCGACGGGGGCACTCGATTCAAAAACCTCAAGGGACATTCTGGTGCTTTTGGAAAAAATCAATGCCCGGTACGGGACTACCATGCTGATCGTTACGCATAATAATTCCATAAAAAATATGGTAGATCATGTGATTTATTTAAAAGACGGGGAAATTTCGAAAAATTATCGGAATGAAAAAAAGACAGCTGCAGCAGAATTAGAGGATTTATAGGAAGAAACGGACTGGTATTAAAAAACGATATACTGGTAGAGTGTTAAAATTCGGACAGGAAAGGAAAATCATATGACACACGTATTGTTTAAAAGAGCAATCAGGGATTTGAAAGCAAACCTGGCGAGGTATCTTGCTTTGGGGATATTGATTATTTTTTCAATCTATATTGTGATAAGCCTGGTGGGGGCGGCGAGCTCGACAATCGACCAGACGGCGTACTATGACCAGAAATTACACTGTGAGGATGGAGAATTTTCGGTTTTTGTGCCGCTGAAGGAAAGGGAAAAGGAAAAAATCGAAGAAAAAAAGGTTGAGTTAGAGGAGATGTTTTTTCTGGATCTGACGATGAAGGATCAAAGTACGCTCCGGCTGTTTAAACAGAGAGAGCAGATCAATCTTCTTTCGCTCAAAGAGGGAAGATTGGCAGAAAGTGCTTCTGAAGTGGTTCTGGAGAGAAGATATGCGGAAGTGAACAACATTCATGCAGGCGAAAAGATTTTACTTGGCGGGAAAGCGTTTACGGTCGTGGGAACGGGAGCAGTACCGGATTATAATGCGGTTCTAAAAAATCTGGGAGACAGTACGGTAGACAGTAAAAGCTTCGGACTGGCATTTGTCATACCGGATGCATATGAACAGATAAGGGAAACGGGAGTCAGTGATAAATCGGAGGAGTATTATTATGCTTACCGTTTACCTGGTGGGTATTCGGACGAAGATCTGAAAGCTCTTTTAAAGAAGTTTCAATTTTCCGCAGATGCCGTAGAGGATACTTATTTTAAAGAATATTGGGACAGGACTGCGGGAAATAAGGATCTGCTCACGGGGATTTTGGGGATGGTCATGCCGAATTCAAAGAGTATGGTGGAAAAGATGTTCGGTGACAGTACCGCGAATCTGAAGATGTTTTTAAAGGCTGAGGACAATGTCAGGATTGATGCGGCGGCTGATGATGTAGAAATCAATAAAACCTCAGGAGTTTTTGTTGGTATTCTTCTGGTGATCTTGTGCTCTTATGTGATTTCTGTTTTTGTGGTGCATACGATCGATCAGGAAAGCGCCGTGATCGGAGCGCTGTACTCGATGGGAGTGAAACGGAAGGAGTTACTGATTCATTATATTATTCTTCCGGTAATTATTACCTTTGTATCCGGAGCTTTGGGGCTTTTGCTGTCGTTTACGGGGATTGGCATTGATATGCAGATGCAGGACAATTATAATTATTTTTCAATGCCGGTGATGAAGACGGAGGTAACACCGTTTATGGTGGTCTATGCCCTGATCATGCCGCCTGTTACGGCTGCGATCGTAAATACGCTGATCATCAGAAAAAGGCTGCTTCGCACTCCGCTTTCTCTGCTTCGAAATGAACAAAAGCTCTCTAAGGTGAGAAATGTTCATTTAGGGCATATGGCTTTTCTAAAGCTTTTCAAGCTGAGACAGATGCTCCGGGAAACGAGAACGGGATTTGCTGTTGTATTTGGCATGTTTTTAAGTCTTCTGGTGGCGATGTTAGCGGTCAATATCTTTATTTACTGTGATAAGGTTCGTGTAAGGAGCGTAGAGGAAACAAAATTTGAATATATGTATACTTATAAATATCCCTCTGAAAAGCCTCCGGCAGGGGGGTATGAAGCATTGGCGGAAACGATGAAAAAGGATTTTGGGGAGTATACCTTTGATGTGACGGTTCTTGGGATCACAAAGGATAATCCGTTTTTCGGCATAAAAAAGTTTCCAAAGAATAAAAATGAAATTATTGCAGGAAGCGGATTTGCCAGTAAATATCAGCTCCGGAAGGGTGACGAGTTTATCTTAAAGTCTGAGGATGGGGATATGTCGTATGCGTTTCAGGTGGCGGGGACGGTTGATTATTCGGGGGGATTTTTTATCTTTATGGATATCGATCAGTGCAGGGAGTTATTTGGGACAGCAGATGATTATTTTAATGCGGTATTCTCGGATAAGAAATTGGATATTGATGGTGGAAGGCTCTATAATACGATGACAAAAAAGGATGTGGAAAAATCTGCGGACATTTTTATCAATCAGATGATGGCAACTATTATCATGATCGGGACTGCTTCTGCGGTGATCTTCATTGTGGTCATGTATCTGATGATGAAGATGATGATTGATAAATCCTCTTTTCACATTGCGCTTGTGAAAATTTTCGGCTTTCGCGACAGGGAGGTAAGGAAAATGTATCTGGATGGTAATTTTTATATCATTGCCGCGGGAGCGTTGTTATCGATACCGCTCTGTAAGCTGATTTTAAATTATGTCTATCCGAATTATCTGGTTGCGAATATTGCGATATCTTACGATAATTCTTTTCCGTGGTATATCTATGCCGGAATCTATGCTGTCATCTTAGTGCTGTATTTTGTGATCAGTCATCTGCTGACCGGCAGGATCCGAAAGATGGTTCCGGCGGAGGTGTTAAAAAACAGGGAGTAGGTCAGGAATCAAAGCTTCTTGTAAGCAGCTATAATTTATAGTAAAATAACCTTACTGAACGTAGAAAGGAGAAGCGGAGTGAATATTAATGAAATCGCGGAGTTGGCGGGAGTTTCGAGAGCTACCGTATCCAGATATTTAAACGACGGTTATGTAAGCGCGGAAAAGAAGGAAAAAATCCGTAAGGTGATTGAAGAAACCGGATATACACCGTCTACACAGGCAAAGATGCTTCGGACGAAAAAGACGGGACTCATCGGTGTGATCATTCCGAAGATCAATTCAGATTCGATCAGCCGTATCGTGGCAGGAATCGGAGATGTGCTTCATGGTGAGGACTATCAGCTTCTGCTTGCGACCACGAATAATGATGAAAAAGAGGAGTTGGAGTATCTTCATACCTTTCAGAATAATAATGTGGATGGCGTGATCCTGTGCGGAACGATTTTTGAAAAGGAGCATAAAAAGCTTTTGAAGGAATATCAGGTTCCGATCGTAATCGTAGGGCAGTATTATAAAGGGGAAGCATGCGTTTATCATGATGATTGTCATGCGGCAAAGGAAGTCACGAGGCTTTTGACAAATGCCTGTGAGAAAATCGCGTATATCGGTGTGACACCAAAGGATAAGGCAGTCGGAACGGAACGGAGAAAGGGATTTCTGTCTGCTCTTGCGGAAAAGGGACTGGAAGAGGCTGCCAGGGAGCAGGTGCATTTTCGTATGGAGGACGGATATAAGGCAATGGGAGAAATCCTTAAGGAATATCCGGAGGTAGATGGTGTGTTTTGTGCGACGGATCATATTGCAATCGGGGCGCTGCAGTGCTTAAAGGAGAAAAATAAGCATATCCGGGTGGTGGGAATGGGAGATTCTACGACGGCAATGCTTGTGGAACCGGCACTTTCCAGTGTGCATTTTTACTATAAGGAAAGCGGGAAAGAGGCATCCAGAGTGCTTTTGGATATGATAAAGAATCAGGTGAAGATGAAAAAGGAGATTAAGATGGGGTATGAAATCGTGGAAAGAAAAAGTACCGGGGAGTGGTAAAAAGAGATAAAGATTTTCCAAATCTTTATCTCTAGCAAGTTTGTGCTGCGAAATCCTTGCACAAACTTGAAAAGGTGTTCTAAATATGAGATTAATCTCACAGAGCTGTCTGCAAAATGCGGGCAGCTTTTCTTTTTTGAAAGAATCAGAAGAAGATAATGCCGGTTGAAAAAAAGGAGGCAGAAAACAGTAAAGGATTGTGAAAATGTTAGACGAAACTAATAGAAGGAAGTTGCGAGAAATTGGATTTTTAGTGATTTTTTGCTTTGTCTGACCAGAAAAAGAACAGGGAAAAGAAAAAA
>CADBMH010000180.1 GCA_902795705.1 uncultured Lachnospiraceae bacterium
ATCTGAAACATTTCTCTTATAAAATCTGGAAGAATTTCCGATGGGGATGTCTGTACAAGTTTAATGGTAATGCCATCAAGCAGTACGATGCTGTTCTGCAGCTGCATAAGTTTGATTCAGGCTATAGCTTTTTCGAGAAGCATTACGGCGTAAAGAGTCATATACTGGAAAATGCCTGTGATAGACGATTCGGTGAGATAGAGAACGTCCAGAAAGAGAAGTACTGCGTCAGTGTGGCTAACTATACAGTCCGTAAAAATCAGGAATTTCTGATAAAAGCATTCTATCAGGCAGCTATTCCGAATGACTGGAAACTTGTTCTTATAGGTGGGGAGAAGAATGCATACTATGAAAAGCTGGAACAGTTAGCTAAAAATCTGGAACAGCAGTATGGGCACAGAAATATTGAGATGTATGTTGGTGTTTCAAGAGACAGGACGATTGATCTCGTAAAGAGAGCATCAATCTATCTTCTTGGTAGCACATGGGAAGCGTTTTCTATTTCTATTATCGAAGCGATGGCAGCAGCCGATCCGTTTATATCGACCAATACAGGTGTAACGAGATTTATGCCTGGAGGAGTCGTTGTCGAGAATACTTCCGGGATGGCATATTGGATAGAAACATTAATAAGAGATGAAGAAGTTCGGAAAAGTTATGGCCAAGCTGGACATAGTTATTACAAGACGCATTTGACTACACAGGGTAAGGTAGAGCAATTAAATGACCTGCTTCTAAGTCTTGTGGATGATGAATAAAACATAAAAATACAAGTTGACAGGTATAAAAGCATGAGCGGACAATCTTACAGACAGACAGTTAAATCTGCACTGAAAGAGAAGTATAAGAACCTTAGATTTGAGGCAAGAGATTTTTTAATCAACAGACCGAACAGGAAGAGACTGATGAACCATTCTTTTTCCATTATTGGCAGTGATTGCACAGCAGCTTGTGTCTGTAAAGATTTGAAGATGCGAATGAATTCTCCGACAAGAAATTTTTATTTCAATGCAGGAGATTATATAAAGTTCTGCAAAAACCTACGATATTATCTGACGCTGTCTTTAACAGATGACCCGGATAATGGTAAACATCCGTATCTGACGGCAATGTGCGGAGACCTGCGTCTGTTTCTTGTGCATTACGATTCCGTTCAGCAGGCCAAAGATGCGTGGGAACGGAGAAAGGGATGGGTTAATTTTGATAACATTTTCTTCCTCATGAATGACAGGAATGGGCGCACCGAAGAGGATATCAAGGCGTTTGATGGGCTGCCATATAAAAACAAAGTCTGTTTCACACACGTGAAATATCCGCAGTATAAGAGTACATACTTCATTCCGGGTAGCGAAGATGGAGAATATGTTCAGAGCATGATGAATTACATCCACCAGTGGTGGATAAAGAGATATTATGATGACTTTGATTTCGTATCATGGCTAAATAATGTTTGGTAGATGAGTTAGCATATGGAAAAAATTTTGGTATTAATGTCTGTATATAATGGCGAAAAATACATAAAAGAGCAAATAGAATCTATTTTTAGTCAAAATAATGTAAGTGTTACGTTGCTTATTCGTGATGATGGGTCATCTGATCAAACCTTAGATATTGTTGATAGCTTATCCCGAATATATAATATCGATGTATATAATGGAGATAATAAGGGATCGGCATTCAGCTTTCTAGATCTGATGTCTGCAGCAAATAATAAGCTCGAATATCAATATTTTGCATTGTCTGACCAAGATGATATTTGGCAAAATAATAAGCTGAGTCATGCAATAGAAATGCTAAAAAAAACACATTCAGATTTGTACGTTGGATCACTAGATGCTTTTTGGAATGAGGATCTTAGTACTCACAAGGTGATCGAGGGAAGAGTATATTCTAATTTTGAAGCGATGCTTAGAAATAGTGTCGCTGGATGTACAATGGTGTTTACAGGAAATGTATTAAATAGAATTAGCGTTTATAAACCTCGATATATCGAAATGCATGATTCTTGGATTCTTCGAGTATGTCAATATACAGGATTAAAGATAGTTGCAGATAAAACTCCATATATTAGATATCGAATTCATGGAAATAATGTGTGTGGTGCTTCAATCACACCATATCAGAAAGTGAGGGCCCATATTGCAAATTTGCTTTATCATGATCCTAAAATAGCTTCTAAAACGGCACATGAATTGTTATCTGGGTATAACCAATATTTACAAAACGATGAAAAAAAGTATCTGGTAATATTGGACAGAGAATCAAACATTCCAGGAAGAAAATATAAACTATTGAAATATTATAGAACGGAGAAGTTTTCAAACAGATCACGGAAATTTGACTTTTTCTTTGAAACGGTGTTTGGAAAAGTTTAAAGATGAGATCGATTAAATCGAATTTTTTGTGGAATGCGGTATTACAGGTATCATCGCTTGTATTTCCACTAATAATTTATCCCTATGTATCACGAGTAATTGGATCAGAAGGAATAGGAAAGACTAGTTTTGCTACATCTGTAATTGTTTACTTTTCAATTATTGCGCAACTTGGAGTCCCTACATATGGCATCAGAAGTGTTGCACAAGTTGCTAATGATAAAGATGAATTATCAAAAACAGTACAGGAGATATTTTTAATCAATTTCGTAACAACGATAATAGCCTACTTTTGTTTTGGAATTTCTATGAAATTTGTGCCGAGATTTCAAGAAGAACCTACCTTATTGATTATCACTAGCTTTCAGATGGCGTTTAATACGTTGGGGATGGTATGGCTATTTTCTGGACTTGAACGGTACAGGTATATTACAATACGTGCAGTGTTCTTTAAATTTCTTTCGCTGATTTTAACATTTGTTTTTGTTAGAAATAGAGATGATTACTTGGCATATGGTATCATACTTGTTGTTGCTATAGCGGGTTCCAACGTACTTAATTTCTTTTATTCTAGAAAGTTTATTAATTTCAAGCGGTACAAGAATTATAACATTAAGCGACATCTGAAACCAATTATGATTTTTTTTACGATGTCAATAGCTACAAATGTTTATACGTCTCTTGATACGATTATGCTTGGATTTATGAAAAATAATAGTGAGGTTGGTTTCTACTCTTCAGCTACAAAAGTAAGATCTGTACTTCTAGGAATAATAAATGCATTAGCTACAGTTATGCTTCCTAGGGCGTCATATTATATAAAGGTTGGGAATAAAAAGGAGTTTAGTCGAATATCTCAAAAAGCTTTTCATTTTATCGTGATTACAGGATCCGCAGCATGGGTATACTTTTCACTTTTTGCGAAGGAAAGCGTTCTTGTTTTGTCTGGAAGTGAATTTTTACCGGCAATATATCCGATGTTATGGATAATGCCCACTGTATTGATTTGCGGAATTTCAAATTTAACAGCAATAGAAATGCTTGTTTCTTTAGGCAAAGAGAATAGTGTATTAATTTCACAAGTGGCGGGTGCAATTATTGATTTTGTACTTAACAGCATATTTATTCCAATTCATGGTGCTTCATCTGCTGCAGCTGCCACGATGATAGCTGAATTTATTATTCTAAATATTCAAATATATGCATTGCATAAAGATGGTTATTATCTGAGGGGCGATTTGAAAATATGGAAGATTATCGTGGGGGTTTCTGTTGCTGGTGGTGTGTCTTCAACTATCAAAATGATTGGTCTGCACCCATTAATGACTTTACTTGTATCTTTCGGCATTTTTGCTGTTGTATATGTCTGGGTGTTGCTACTATTAAAAGAACCAATTGCGGAAGAAATAATCAATGAAGTGTCAAAAAAAATGAAGACGGAACATAGCAAGAAAGGCTAAGATGTTAGTTCAATTATTTATAGGCATATTAATTTTATTGGTGATTGCATATTATTCAAATGGTGAAAATTTATTGAGTCCAGCTGTTATCATATGTGCCATGTTTGCATTTGCAACCGTTATAGCTATAATTGGAAATTTGACATGGCATTATAAGATTCATTTTATCACATGTGTTGTAATATGGTCAGGGCTATTAGTGTTTATTATATTTTCTTCGTTTTCCACCTTCTTATTTTCTCAGTCATACATAGATGAATACTATGAAAATATTTCAATACCGACAAAAGGGTTTACTATTGTTCTCTTTTTGATGAGCGTTGTACTAACAGCTTTAAATATACGTCATTTTATGTCGATTGCAGGCTCTTCTGGCTGGGGTGGAGTACTCCAATTTGGAATCGATCTTAAAAGAGTTCGAGACCTTCAAACATTAGGAAGAGTAACATCGTCAGGAATTTCTGGACTGACCAATTACTATGCGAGAGCAGTTTCCTATATTGGAATATTCATGTATTTATATTCGATTGTTGTATGTAAAAAATCTCCCAAGGATTTTCTTTATTTATTGTTGCCCAGTCTACCATATTTTATTGACGTATTGTTGTCTACTGGTAGATCATCCTTAACAAGTCTTGTCGTGTATGTTATTAATATTTATGGAATTTTGCTACTCACATCGAGAGATATTAATCCAGATGCAAAAAGAAAATTTATTAAATGGCTAATCGTTATTGCAACAATATTCTTTTTAGTCTTTTTTACTTACGGAATGATAAGACAAGGGTCAATTGGCAAAGGCAGCTTTTTTAATCTGTTGTCCCGTAGCTTCTCTCTATATATAGGATTTAGCATACCTTCATTTGATTATTTTCTTACTCACACATGGCCTAAGGCTACTGTGTTTGGGGCCAGTACCCTAATGGAGTGGTATTCATTTTTATCATCGTTAGGTTTCGATGTTCCCCAGGGGACGTCATGGGCGTTGGCTCCAATTACAATAAATGGAGTTACGGGAAACTTATTTACTGGCCTAAGAAGATATCTACAGGATTATTCATATCTTGGAATGTATCTATTGATGGCCCTACAAGGATTTTTGTCATCATTTTCATTTAATTATTTAATAAAAAAGAAGAATCACCCGATTATGCTAATTATGTATTCAATTTGGATATATCCAATCTTCGAAATGATGGAGGAAGAACGCTTTGTAACAAGCCTGGGGATGACTCCAGTTTTAACTCTGATCTCGATTTGCATTATGTATTATTTTATGGCAGGAATCAACATAAAATTATTTGACTTTAACACGATTAGAACGATTGAATAGTCCTTGAGCACGTTAGGTGACAGGTATAACGTTGATAATGCTGTTAACTAAAAAATGAATATTTGGTAATGCTGTTAACTTATGGCTTTGAGGCCAGGAAACCAAGGACTTGAACTCGCACTTTGCTGCCAAAGGATCTGTTCGGGAAGAATTGATTTCATCACAGTGTATTACTGATATATTGAATTTTGGCGAGATGATACATTAAGGCTAGTGAAAATATAGGAAGCAGAGTCAATAGAAAAATGCCAAATAACAAGAAGTATCA
>CADBMH010000181.1 GCA_902795705.1 uncultured Lachnospiraceae bacterium
ATCCCGGTCTTTGTATATGCGAGAAATCATTCATTAATTCCGGAAGATTAATGATCCAGATAATCTGCTTATCTTTTACATATCCCATTTTCTCAAGCTGTTCTGTCATTGATTTTTGCGCTGAGGATGCGATTAATATTCTGGTCCCCGGGTCAAACGGTTCCGTCAAAACAGATGGCGCTTGTACCGGTATCGGCAGATCAAATATCCGGCATCCCTGCTTTGCTTTCGTATTATCAATGCAAAAGTCTACCGGCAGACCCTTATGGCGCATATATTCTACAATCATGCTCGCTATCACACTAATTCCAAACATGACAATCCGGGTACCATCATAACTTTTCACAAATTCGTCTAAATTATGATACAATGTATCAACTGCTGTATGGTATCTGGTATATCTCATTACAATATTCCTCCCTTTATATAGACATTTTTAATCTAATTTTACTTATTAACAAAATGGATTGCCGTTTTGTTAATACCTTCTCATGATAAAATTTTCTCTTATTTTCAGTAACCACTCAGGATTCACAGCCATGTTCCACATCTTTCTTTTGTACCAAAAACAAATAGTTCTCTTTTAAATTTTTCCACCTCTCTTCTGTCATGGGTATCTCCAAAGTCTGCAAAAAACCTTTCTCTATGTCAGACATTTTCTGATACTTTTCTGAACTCTTCCACTCCGGAAATTTTTTTAGGACTGTTTTTTTCATCTCTTCTAAAATATCCAGTGGAAGTTCATCAAATCTGGTGAAAATCAAATGGAGCGTATTTAGATAATATCTACTTAAAAACACCCCCAGAAAGTACTCTCTGTACTTTTCTAAATATCCCCTCTGCTCTGCCTCCTCTAAAATCATCTGCTCAATTTTTAAACGGTCGAACTGATGCGATGAATTTTTTCCTGTAACGGTAGATTCCAAATTATAAAAGTAATGATATAATACCCTATCTGTTACATATAAGGAAGTAACTGAAAAAGCGAGCAGAAAGCCAAAATAATTATCCTCATATACCAGCCCTTCCGGAAAATACAGATTGTTTTTTTCTAAAAAACTTTTTTTATATAATTTCGTATAAACACCGCCAGGAAGACCATTTTTTAAGAATGCAGCCCTTTCCTGTTCTGTATAAATTGTAATTTTTTCTCCTGTTTTCCCATGATAGACCGGCACATGAATAAATGTTCCATCTCCTGTATCCCTGCCAAAACGGCAGGAGACCACGTCCACATCATTTTCTTCCATACATCGGTACAAGCATTCATACATCTCCTCCTCCACCCAGTCATCAGAATCCACATATCCGATATAATCTGCGGAAGCATAAGTAAGTCCAATATTTCTTGCCGTCCCCTGTCTTCCATTTTCCGCACATTCTATGATGAGTACAGACTCCGGAAATCTTTTTTCCCACCGTTTTAATCTGGAAACCGTACCATCCGTAGAAGCATCATCCACAAATATCAATTCCACGGAATCAATTCCTATGGTCTGTTTTACTAGCGAACGCACACAACGGTCAATATACTTTTCAACATTATAGCAGGGAATAATCACGCTTATCCTTTTTTTCATCAAACCTTTTCTCCGTCAAAACATACTTTCCAATATCAGTCAGACAACCTCAAATAAATTCATTAGCTCCATCTACTTGATTTCTTTTCCAAATTTTTTTCTCCCATATCTTACACATTTCCAGAAGAAAAATGATACATAAATTCCGGAAACTCTGAATTACAAACAGCCTATTGTAATATGATACAAGTCATATCCAGTTCCTGCTTTATTAATTTGTGGAATTAAAGCAAGAAACCATTCTTAAATAAATCCAGGCGACACATCTGAATTCTATAAAAATAAAATATGTAGAACAAAACTGCTTTTAGAGCAGTATACCATACTTTCCAGAGGCAATCAAGAAAAATAGAATCGAAGAAATCTACAATATTCTGTTTAATAAGCCATACTACAGAGCAGAGATACAAAAAAAGAGTTGCATACTAACTCAACTAATACACAACTCTTTTTCAGATACAAATTTCTAAAATCCAAAAATTAAAACCGAGAAACTGACGCTAGTTTATGACGCTGGTTTACTAATTGTCACATCATATGCTGGCATCATAAAATCAATACTATCAACACTCTCATCTTCATTCGTTCCACTAACCCAGAAAGTCTTTCCTAAACAAGCTCTTACATTCTTAATCTCTACGTTCTTCCTCCCATCATTGTACGTAATAACTACATTTTCAGGGTTAGCAATACCTTTCACAGTTACTTTAGTACCCGCTGGTATTTTCTCCCCACTTTTATAAATAGCTTCTCCACTATACAATTTTATACCTGCCACATTATCCCCAGCAATAGCATCAAACGATGCCGTTACATCACCATCGTATTTAACATCATAAGTTAAAGATTTAATAATAGTAGGTAATGTCATTGCGGTTTTATCTCCCGCTTTTTGAATCTGAACTGTAATTTTGCTCACATCTGCCAATGCACTTATCTTAGTTTTCGGAGCCCAGTTTATTTTAGAAGTACTTGTCTTCTTTGGAGCAAGAGTCTTTACCGTTGCTGCCGTACCACTAGGATCAGCACTACTCTTCAATGTAACAAGATATGTATTAGCCGTATCCTCGTTATAAACATTCACAGAATATTTTCCACCACCGTAAACAGCCTCAGCAGTTACAAGCGACACCTCATCGTCTCCTTCACCAGTCGTTGGAATTATAGTCTTTTTCTGTCCTGGCAATACAGTTCTACCAATCTTACTCAATCCTTTCCTACTATCATTCTTGACTACATCTACATAGAAAGGATCATTTTCTTTTCCAGCTGTATTAATATCTTTGCCAATAACAAACACCTCATTTTTAGAAGTATCATCTGTCAAGTTATTATGAGCAATCAAATCAGTTGAATAAACAAATTCATTCTTGCTATCAGCAAACTTATATTTTACGCCTTTC
>CADBMH010000182.1 GCA_902795705.1 uncultured Lachnospiraceae bacterium
ATCAAGGCGAATGAGACAATGCGGAAAAATCCGAGGATTGAGGATCATAGGGCGGTGGAGATCATTCGTGCTTTAAAGCTTGATACGAAACCGTATGATAAGTTTATGTCACATGAGGGCGTGATTGCCAGAACGATCATGTTAGACAGACAACTAAAGGAGATCATCAGGGAAACCCCTGATACAGTGATCGTGAATTTGGGAGCCGGGTTCGACAGTCGCTTTGACAGGGTGGATAACGGCAGAATTTTCTGGTTTGATATGGATCTGCCGGATTCCATAGCGGCACGGAAAAAAGCATTTAAAGAGCAGGAGCGCGTGAAGATGATCGCGGGAAATGTGCTTGAGTCAGAATGGTGCAGTGAGGTAAAGGAGATCGTAAAGGAACGGAATGTAAGCCCTGTCTTTTTGGCAGAGGGGTTATTTATGTATCTGACCTTGGATCAGATCCGTACCATGCTTGAAATTTTGAAGGAGAATTTTGAAAACGGTCTTTTGATCGCAGAACAGAACAATCCGATGATGGTAAACAACAGTAAGAAGCATGACACAGTGAAAAATACAAATGCAACATTTCAGTCGGGCACGGAAAGTGCAAAGGAGATAGAGAAATTGACAGATGGCATACGGCTTTTGGAGGAGCACAGCTTTAATGAAGAGATGAAAAAATATTCAATTCGGGGAAAACTGTTTGCAGCTCTTCTTCCTAAGATGAATGACAGATGGGCAACATTTGAGTGGTGATTGAAAGGTACAGCTTACTTTTCTTGACCGGTACAAGGTTTTGACGGAATAGAGAATACCCGGAACACAGACAGGGGGGATTCAGGTTATGAGTATGAAAAATTATGTGAAAGAAGGACAGAAGCTGCCGATGTTCGGTGTGGGGCCCTATCTTATCTATGGGATAGGGGCATTGACTGCGGCAGCCGTCATTTTATGCAATTATGTATTTCGAATCGGGATTTCGGGCGGTATATGGACATGGATATTCCGGGCAGCCGGTACGGTGATGATCGTTTTTGGGATTGCAGTATGGTTTATAGGCGCGGTTCGTTCGGAGATGGATGAGAGTATTACGGAAAATAAGCTGAAAACAGATGGAATCTATGCATGGCTTAGAAATCCGATGTATTCGGGATGGTGGTTTGCTATAACAGGAATTAGTTTTATGTGGGGAAACATACTCATGATACCTGTGTTCTTAGTCAACTGGCTTATCATGACAGTAGTTTTGAAAAATACAGAGGAGAAATGGCTTCTTGACCTGTATGGTGAGGAGTATACGAGGTATAAAAGCTCCGTAAACAGATGTATTCCGTGGAAACGGAAAAATTCTTTATAGCAGAAAACAAAGAACACGAAGTGTGGGTTGTGAATGGAAGAAAGGACTGTGAAGGACTGCGAAAGTGACTGTGAAGTGAATTGAGTAAATTGAGTAAATTGAATAGAAACGAAAAATGAAGAAATGCATATATCCGCACAAATAAATCTTGAAGAAATGCATATCTGCGAGTATAATGATTTTGAAGAAATGCTTTTTGACCCCAACATCATTATATGGAGGTAGATATGTATTTTGAAAGAAAAGCATATGATAAATTGAAAAAATGGAAAAATGAATATGCTGACAGGTATGCAGTTTTACTTGAAGGAGCAAGGCGTGTAGGTAAATCAACAATTGCTGAGAATTTTGCGAAAAATGAATATAGATCGTACATTTTGATTGACTTTTCCGAGACCTCTAAAGATATTATCGATTGCTTTAATGATATCAATAATCTGGATATTTTTTTCTTGAGATTACAGGCACTTACGGGAATTGATCTGTATAAGAAGGAATCAGTTGTTATTTTTGATGAAGTACAGTTGTTTCCAAGAGCCAGACAGGCTATAAAGCATCTGGTCAAGGACGGCAGATATCACTATATTGAAACAGGTTCATTGATTTCGATCAAAAAGAATGTACAGGATATCCTTATTCCGTCTGAGGAAATGAAAATACAGGTATATCCTATGGATTATGAGGAATTTTGTAATGCGACAGGGAATAACTATTCTATTCTTAAGACAATATATAATACGAATAAAAGCATAGGTCAGAGTGTCAACAGAAAACTTATGCGTGATATGAGGATTTATATGGCTGTGGGAGGAATGCCGCAGGCAGTAGAAGCGTATGTTAATGGAGATAATTTTTCTATGATAGATCAGATTAAGCGTCAGATCATCAAGCTGTATGAGGATGATTTTAAGAAGCTTGATCCGTCGGGAAAGCTTTCTTCGATATATCATTCCATACCTGCACAGTTGGCGAAAGGAGTCAGGAAGTTTCGGGTTTCATCAGCCTTAGGAAAGCGAAAAAATATAAGTGATGATAAGCTTATTTATGATCTGATCGAATCCAAAACTGTCCTCTCTTCATTTAATACTACTGATCCGGGAGCAAGTATTTCCCAGACCAGGGATTTTGACAGTTACAAACTATATATTGCTGATACAGGGTTGTTTGTGACATTAATGTTTATTGACAGAGCTTCTGCGGATAATGAGCTGTATGCAAAGCTTTTGTCAGATAAGCTTCCGGCAAATCTTGGTTATCTGTATGAAAATCTTGTTGCACAGATGATTCATACAGCAGGAAGGGAACTTTTTTATCACACATGGGAAAAAAAAGGAAGTACCCATTATTATGAAATCGATTTTCTGGTTTCATCAGGAGTAAAGGTATCTGCAATAGAGGTGAAATCATCAGGAACAGGAAAGCATGAATCTCTCCTTAATTTCAGAAAAAAATATTCCAAAAATATAAAGGAGTGCTATGTTATTTCCCAAAAGGATATAGGCAGGAAGGATAATATTCAATATCTGCCTGTGTATTTAACACCATTTATGTGTTGAATATCAATGAATTGTATCTGATTTGTACCCTGTTTTAATGATGCCTGCATTTTACTATTGACTTTTTTGTGAAATAAATGTAGAATATACAAAGAGTTAGTTATGACTAACTAAAAGCGACATACCGCCATTTGAACAGGTGGCGGTAATTTTATAGCAATAGGTTAGTTGTAACTAACTTAAAGATGACATAAAATACAATCATCCTGAAAGGAGGAACAGGAAATGAGCAAGGTTGCAGTAGTGTTCTGGAGTGGTACAGGCAATACCCAGGCGATGGCAGATGCCGTTGCAGAGGGGGCAAAGGCGGGAGGAGCGGAGGTATCCGTCTTCGGACCGTCAGAATTTAACAAGGATAAGGTCGCTGAATTTGACGGAATCGCATTCGGGTGTCCTGCGATGGGCGCAGAGGTGCTGGAAGAAAATGAGTTTGATCCGATGTTTACGGAGGTAGAGGGCTCTCTTTCCGGTAAGAAGATTGCTTTGTTTGGTTCGTATGGCTGGGGAGACGGACAGTGGATGCGGGACTGGGAGGAAAGGTGCAATACAGCCGGAGCCAGTCTTGCAGTTGACAGCGTAATGGCGAACAATGAACCCGGAGAGGATGAACTCGACGAATGCAGATCACTTGGAAGAGCATTGGTATAAAAGCTGCATTAAAAAAGAATGATTGACAGATACTCCGGATGTATGATGAGGATCCGCAGAAACTTGCGACTTATACTGCTGCGAAAGAACTGTTCTATAGCTGCTATGCGGATGATATCAAGGAGCACGGAGTAGAGATTACAGAGATTCCTTATCTGCAGGGACATCTTCCGGTCATGTTCTGCAAAGCGGCGGGAACATGCAGGGGGAGAATCCTTCTGCACGGCGGGAATGACAGCTATATTGAGGAGTTCTATGATGCACTTCTCTATTTTCAGTCTCATGGCTTCAACGTGTATTTATTTGAAGGACCGGGACAGGGCGGAGTGCTCCGAGAGCGGCTGCTTTTGATAAGAGGATTACAAAGGTCATTGGATGGTCCATATTTCCGGACTTTTTCGATATCCTTCTTGCAGACGATCCGAAGTGGCTCAGGAATTTTATGGACAGAGCATTTCGTAGGGGATTTGCAGGAATCTTCAATGGACTGTATAAGAAGATGATGAAAAAGAGTGAACTCGTGAAATGGAACCTGATGCATGGAATGTATGCTTATGATGCTCCGGATCCGGTTGGATATGTAAAGAAAATCAGAGAGTTCACGATGAAAGGCATCGGGGACAAGATTACGCAGGATATGTTGATCATAGGTGGAAGGGATGACCATATGATCATGCCGAAACTGTTCCATGAGGAGTACGATCTTTTGCCGAATGTCAGATCACTGGCATTCCAGCTTTATACGGATCAGGATGATGCCGGAAGTCATCGCAGATACAGTTACACGCAGTTTCAATCAGATTGTCGATTAGGCGTTCTGTGGCATCCTCGATCAAAAGTTCACGGCTGTTCAGGGTAAGTGCCAAAAGTTTTAAATAATTACAAAACAGTTGCCAGTCGGGGTTCTCTTTCGGCGCGGCAAGCAGGGAAATAATACGGCGGGCGGTCTGCTCGTCGTTTTCTTCGTTTTCGAGGTATTCCGGCGGCCATTTAGAGACGAGCCAGCGGGTATGCTGACCGTCCAGATAGGAGAAGATATTTGGATTTTCATCTGCGAGCCAGTGAAGATACAGCCGGAGACCGGAGCGTGGGAGAGTGCCGTCCTCTGAAAGATAGTCCGTAATCTTATCCTTGGATTCCTGGCGCTTGTAGACCATAATCTGATAGAGAAATTCGGTCTTGCTTTCAAACAAGGTGTAAAAGGAGCCTTTGGCAACATAGCACTGCTTTGTAAGCTTGTCGATATTAACACCCCGTATGCCATCGGTTTTTAGCATACGGAAACCGGATTGTATCATTTGGATTCGAAGATGGTTTTTCTCTTCATCTGTAAATTTTGCCGACATATTTTCCCTCATTTCTGCGTTACTTTGTGTGTGTTTCTTGTGACTCGAAAATTATTGAAAGTCATAGCGACTCTATTATAATATCATAAGAAGTGAATATTCACAAGGGATACTGTGCGCCGGTGGAATGTATTATGTACCGATTCAATGTTATTTAGTTAAGAAGTTATTGAGCAGGCACAGATTCTCATGCAAGACATTGAAATGAAGTGGAGGAACAGCAATATGAAAGAGAAATATACGCTATCAAATGATGGATTTGTGGGATGCTGGCATCCGTCGCAGGGGCATGAGGGGAAAGTACTTATTGTCTTTCCGGGGTCCGGAGCTGACTATGAACTGACAAGGAAAGGCTCAGAGTTTTTACGGAAAGCCGGTTGGAGTTGTCTGCTTGTTGGTTTTGCGGGCTGGGACGGTCTGCCGGAGGACCCGGTACTTGCCCCGGTGGAATATGCGGAGAGGGCTGTGCAGGTTCTTAAAGAAGCCGGTTATGAGAAGATTGGAATGTACGGGATATCTGCAGGAGCCAAGTTTGCCATCACAGCAGCATCCCTGATACCGGATGTGAGTCTGGTAATCGCCGGCTCCCCTTTTGACTATACCACGGAGGCG
>CADBMH010000183.1 GCA_902795705.1 uncultured Lachnospiraceae bacterium
GGCAAATATTCTTTCTTCCGTTCCTCAAATAGTCCAGCGAAAAGCGTCCGGCTTGGAGTTTCCTTTCGGTGCATCATGCTATGTTCTGTCCGTTTTCCTTTGTTTTCAAGTCCGTACAGAATCTTGTCTTGATACGGATGGAAGTCTTTTCACTCTCAGCATAAGGCATAGGGAAATCATCAGGCGGTTGTCTGCTACCGACAGACAGATGAAAAATATCCTTTCACTTACTTGCTCACTTAGAGGGCAAATCTTTTTCCGACTTCCTGTTTTATTTGTCCCTCTAAAACGCAGAAACAGCAATCCGTCATCCTGTAATTACCGGAATGACAGATTGCCATTTCATGCCTTATTTTCTAATGATTGTTCTTTCCTTTTATGTTTCTTACTTCAAAACTCTCACTTAACCGTAACCTTTACCTTCTTTGCCAGTCCGTTTGCAGCATATACATAGATATAGCAGGTTCCTTTTCCTACTGCGGTTATCTTTCCATTCTTATCTACCTTTGCCACTTTCGTATTGCCGGAAGCATAACGGAATGTTGCTACATGGCTCTTTGGCAATGCCTTTTTCCTCTTATCCTCTAAGGCAAGCTCTGCTTTAACCATTTTATTTCTTCCAGCCAATGTTCTTTTCTGTCACTGTCAAAATAATTAATTACTTTCATCGTTTACCTCATCCCTCTCTCCTCTGTCAAAAGCAGCCCGAAACAAATAGATTCCGAGCACTGCATTAAAAACGACTGCAGCAAATGTGCTGAACCGTTCAAATAATCCGAATACAGATTTTGGCATGATTCCCGTACCCAGAGCCCCGAGCATCATTACCAGTAAACATATCAATGCCCAGTTGCTTAACGACCTGATTTTTTCCTTTCTTCCCCCGATTGCGATAAGCACAAGCGAAATGATGGAAAACAGAACGACCAAAATCGTTACAACAATATGCATCGTATTCTGAAAAAAGGACATCTCCTCCCCTTGCACGAGCGGAAACATCTTATATCCGGCTACCGTCACCCATTCCATTGTAGCGAAAAACCCTATACCGGTCTTAAGGAGCTTTGACCTACACTTAGAAGCCCCGACACAGACCGCCATCACAGACACCACTGCACATGGTCCAAACAGTGCATTCAGCCGCTCTGCCAGATGTGCAGACGGCGCACCTACCGCACTCAGATCACTGACCGCCATACTCAGCCAGTCATACCCCGGATATGCCAGAGGCGAAAAGACAACCATCGCCGTATAGGACAACAGGCTTATTACTCCAAATACCCCTAAATATTTCAGCTTCATTCAATATTCCTTTCCACTTATCCAACAGAATATCCGAAAACAATTTACTTATTTTCTCACAATCCCAAGTACTCTCCTGTAACTGAGAAGAGCAAGCACAGACGCTATAAGTATCAATAGTAATGTCAATAGTTTAAAATCCATCTTCGTACCAAGAAATACGACCAGTACGGTAAGTCCCATGACCACAAACATATTGGGCAGCATATAGATGGCAACCGCCGCACTCTGTTTGATCACCTCGATTTCATTTTCCCAGTCGAGCCGTATGTGCTTTATGCCGCACACACAGCCCCATGCCGTAGAGAAAGCGCAGAGTGCGAGTCCCAGTATCAGATACAATATCGTATCAAGCAGCGGCACCTTTCCGGCAATACACAGGCACAAGGTCGAAAGAAACATGAACGGAACCGTCAGGTACATATTAAAAAGCATCTTCCCCTGATAGACGGTCTTTTTTTCAATCGGCAGACTCTGAATGATCCAGTAATTTTTCCCCTCTAAGGACGGAGAACAAGCCGTGGTAGCTACCATGCCGATGAAAAAATAGATAATAAAGGGAATCGCAGGCTGGAGCATCTTTGCACTGAGCGGAGCCCCCTGCGTGATCATCTGTATGATCCTGTCAGGACCGATGATGAGTGTGAGGACACCTATAAGCATCGCCAAAACAACACCCATCCCGCCGTTTACCATATACGCGGTAGAACCGGTCAGCCTCTTGAATTCTTTAAATGCAACCGCATTTACCACACTGCGCTGCTTCTGTCCGGACATATGGTATTTTCCTGCTTCAGCATGGGATTTTAACGCAGAATTAATACGCCTGTATGAGCGCCCCATAATGGAAAATACGACCATAAACAACACTGCGCTCACCCCCGCCAGAAGAAGGATGGCAAGTATGTTATTCTTTGTCACCGCACTCGCAAACCACCCGGCAGGCAGATAGATATCCGCGGCATTTTCCGTCATTTCCGATGCGGATTCCAGTGTTGCCTGTACCTTGTTATTCCGGAACAGATCATCAATAATGAATCGCAGGGAAAAACAGAAAATGATGAAGACCAATGTAAGGATCGTCTGGATAATATTGGTCTTTTTAAACCCCGCGCTGACCTTTGCGATCAAAAAGCCCAAAAATGCCGCTGCAAGCATGGGAATGACCGGTAAAAACAAGGACAGGATCATCCAGACAGGATAGATGACAAGAGCCGGTCCGGCAAAAATCCCGTATCCGACCATCATTGCCACAGAAATGCTCAGATACCATGGCAGGCTGTTTACATACATATACAGGAATTTACATGCTGCAATATTCCCTGCCTCAAAAGGGAGAGCCATCAGCATGTCATATTCCTTGAAGTTAAATAAATAGCCATTGGTTTTAAATATTGTGAATACAAAAGCGAGTGCGCTGATTATCAGCGCGCACATGACCGGTGCCGCACCGATCATCCCATACTGCCCGTATCCGACGCACATTGCGATGCTGTATACCATGACCATTACATAAAGACACACGACACCGATCATATTCCCGACAATCTTTCTGCGCTTCTTTTTGTCCGTGGAATGTTTGTATATATTCATTCTGCTCGTAGACAGCAGCAGTGTTTTTAAAAGAAGAATGCTATTTTTCATTGCTGTCCACCTCCAAAAACGCTTCTTCCAGTGAATGTCCCTCTGTCAGCTCCTCCATAGTACCGGAGGCAATGATTTTTCCATGCCGGATGATAGCGACCTTGTTGCACAGCTTCTCCGCCACATCCAAAACATGTGTCGAGAAAAAGATTGCCGTCCCCTCCTTACACATATCGTGCATAATCTCCTTCAGCGTAAAAGTCGCTTTCGGATCAAGCCCGACAAAGGGTTCATCCAGCACCAGAAGCTTCGGCTTATGAATCAAAGCCGATATGATCGCCACCTTCTGCTTCATGCCATGGGAATAGGAGCTGATAAGATTTCCGAGGACATCCGTGATTTCAAATAGATCAGCATATTTCCGGATGCTCTTTTCCCGTTCCGAAGCCGTGATGCCAAACACATCTGCTATAAAATTCAAATACTGAATTCCCGTCAGATTCTCATACAGATCAGGATTATCCGGAATATAGGCTGTGACACGTTTACATGCCATAGAGTCTTCCTTCACAGAGTGACCGTCTATGTAGATCTCTCCTTCCGTAAAATCCAGCACGCCGACGATGGCACGGATCGTTGTCGATTTTCCTGCCCCGTTATGGCCGATAAATCCGTAGATATCCCCGCTCATAACGCTTAAATTCACATCATCCGCAGCTTTTTTCCCTGTTCCATATGATTTTGAATAGTGCCTGATCTCAAGCATTACATTGTTATCCATACCTTTTTCTCCTTTATTTTTTCATATATACATCACAGAAATGACGGATGTGCTTTTCTATGCTTTTCAGAATCTCCTCTTCATACTGCGGCTGCCTGTCAGCCTTGGCGATCAAAAGCACCGCAGGCGCCGTAAACTCCGTGGCAAGAAATCTCCGGATCTTTCGGATCATCGGATCATGCATCGTAAAAGAAACTCTTTTCATCGTCATCCGGACAAATTCTTCCTTGTTATCCGGAATGCTTCCGATATGCTCCTCCGATCCGAAATACTCATCATACCGGACTTCTGCCAATTCTTCCAACGCCTTTTTCCCAACCAGAACAATGATAGCTAAATCAATCTCCCCTCAAAATGCTCCATCTCATGCTGGATGATCTGTGCCGTAAAATCCTTATACTTCCCGTGCTGCGGTTTGAAATTCCGGTCAAGATAGTCCACTTCTATCTCCTTATATCTGGTGCACGGTCTCACTCCATCCAGGGACAGACAGCTCTCTTCCGTCTCATACTCCCCCGATTTCTTGGTAATCACGGGATTCACCATCACAAACACGAACGGTCCTGCCGCCACCACAATCATCCGCTTTTTCACACCGATCATATTCGCAGCCATTCCCACACATCTGTCCTGATTCGCCTTTAATGTATCCATCAAATCCACGACCACCTGCCCGTCAGCCTCCGTTGCCGGTTCTGATTTCTGCTGCAGGAATAATGGATCTCTGACAATCTTCTTTACCATAGTAAGGTCTCCTTATCCCTTAATCCTCTTTAAACCATTTTATCTACCAGATCTGATACCC
>CADBMH010000184.1 GCA_902795705.1 uncultured Lachnospiraceae bacterium
AAATCTGAGCATTGGCTGGGAGAAAGCGGCACAGAAAACGGGATCGGAGGACGAGGTCGTGGTTGCTGTGGTGGATTCCGGAGTCGATGCCACACATGAGGATCTGAAGAATGTCATGTGGCAGAATCCGGGCAACATCGGACTCAGCGGGGAAAACGGATATGATTTCATTGCAAACAGCGGGAAGCTGACCGATCCGAATGGACATGGTACGCATTGTGCGGGGATTATTGCTGCGCAGGCAGGAAACGGCACCGGTGTCGCAGGCGGAGCCGGAAACAAGACAAAGATCATGGGGCTCAGGATGTTAAATGCCGATGGAAGCGGGGTGAGCAACTATCTGTTCGCAACCATGGGATGTTTTGATTATGTCTTAAAGGCAAAGCAGAGAGGTGTAAATATCGTTGCTGTCAGCAATTCATGGGGTGCAGCAGGTGCGGATGGCGCAGATTTTTATCAGGATATTTTCGAGATGCTTAAGGAACAGGGCATCCTGCTTCTTTTTGCAGCATCGAACGATGGCTGGGATATGGATACATTAAGTACCGTTCCTGCTCAGATGGAATCGGAGAATCTGGTGACGGTCGGTTCCCTGCAGGAGAACGGAGAGCCGGCGAATTATTCAAACTATGGCAATACATCGGTAGATGTCTTTACGGGAGGGACGAATATTCTTTCTACCTATTCGAAGGATACCTATCTTCCGTCCATCTATGATCCGGAACGGATGAAAAAGACAACGGATTACTATGGGGAATTTTCAGCAGAGCAGAGTGTATCAGGCGGAACGGTCAAACCGGTAACCGGTGATGACGGTGAGGCGGATTATACAGAGGTCGGCGGGTTCGGAGCTGCTCAGGTCAGACTTTCGAAGGGAGTTGTCTCAGAGTTGGAGATTCGCAGTGAGAATTATCTGAATACCTCAAAAAATCCGGCAGCATTACAATGGACGCTTCACGGACTAAAGGCAGGTGACAGTTGTTATCTGTATTTTCCATATGACAAGGATGTGACCACAGCAGAGAAGGATACCTATTATTCTGTGCTGTACAAGCTGGTCAGCGGAGCAGAAAACAGCGATTATAGGATTCAGACAGGAGATATGTACGAGAAGAAGGATGGAAGTCTGGAAATTCTGGGCGGCGGGATGCAGTTCGGCGCAAGCCCGCTTGTTGCAGGGATATATCGTCATGCCACGGGAACAGTCGCATCCTACCAGCAGAGCAGAAGAAAGGATGTTGCTTCCTATGGAATCGGCATCTGCCTGACCATACCGGAAGGAACCTATGCGGATGAGAATGATTCGGCTGTAATCTGTCTGGATTCGATTGCGGTCAGCAAAGCAGGAGTGAAAACCTCATCCTTCGGAAAATATGAATTTCTGTCCGGAACTTCTATGGCTTGTCCGGCGGCAGCAGGTGCAGCAGCACTCCTTTCCAGCCTCGAACCGGAGAAATCGGTGGCAGCAGGAAACAAAAGCGGGGCTGCGTATGCGGAATATCTAAGAACCCGTCTGTTGTCCATGACGACGCACAGTAAGGCACTGGAGGGAAAATGTCTGACAGAGGGATATATTGATTATAAGAAGTTTGATGAAGCACAGCCGGTGATTACGGATGCCTATGTATTAAGCGGCACGAATGATATCCTGTTAAAAGGAAAAAATCTCGGAAATGCGGCAGAGACAGAGGTGCAATATGCCAGGCTGGCAGCAGAAAACAAAGAGTATCAGACGATTTCCAAGGATGCGTCAGCGGGCATGTACGCTGCATGGGATGCAGCGGGCGGAGAAACGATCGTACTGCACGGTGCGAAGGAGTTAGTCGGAACCTATACGAGATTTCAGGTCAAAACAGGAGATCTTTCCGGTACGGCAGCCTTTTTCTTAGTCAACGGTGTAGGAAAATATGTTCCTGTATTTACAGCAGAGAAATTGCTTGTGGATGTCTTTACGGACGGGAACGGACAGAACCTGTATGGTCTGACGAATACCGGAGATGTCGGGAAGCTGGATGAAAGCAGCGGGGCAATCAGCCTTTATGATGATATGGACGGCAAAGCGACGATGACAGGACAGTTGAAGAAGTTTCTTTATAAATATTTTGGAGCCGGTGAATATGCCTATTATAATGACAATTTCTCTTTCCGTCAGATGGGTACGGTGAATCTTGGGGGCGTGTACTATCAGTTCCTTGATGTGACAGCCGGTGCGGAGAACATACCGGTGGTAGCGCGCATGGATGTGAATCAGGAAAAGCCGGAGTGGGGCGTTTCTATGATGTCTCTCCCGAAGGAGGGATGGATGAGTGAAATTTGTGCGTTGAACGGAAAAATTTATTCCTTTGGCGGAGAGTTTGTGCAGGATGAAACGGGAATCTTTAGCAGACATATCTTTTGCCTGAATATGAAAACATGGAAATGGGAGCGGATTGCGGCAGATCTTCCGGAGGAATTTTTTAATATCAATGTCTGCGAATATGACGGGGCGTTGTATCTGATATGCTGTCAGATCTATGATGAAAACGACGGGCAGGTCAAAGACAGTAAGGCGGTCTGGAAGTTTGACGGAGAACATTTTACAAAAATGAAGACAGAGATCGCATCTCCGTTCCGGCATAGTCTCCGGTATTCCGTTCCGACCTTACATCCGGCACTTGCGGCGGCGAAAAACGGAATCCTTGGTATCGGTATATCCGTAGACGGCTATGGGAATTCGTTCCGCTATGATCCAAAGGAGGATAAGTTGTATCCGCTCTGGAGGACACTGGAGAATGGACTTGCGTTTCCGGCATATCAGAAGGCAGTTGTGACGGCGAAGGGACTGTATCTGCTCCGGCAGGAAGGGTTTGATATGGATGCAAGGTATGCAGCGGTATATCATCTGGATCAGGAAAGTGATACCTTCGAAGCGCAGTATGAACCGGCACCAACGCCGTCTGTAGAGCCGACACCGGCACCGATGGTGTCAAAGGAGGCAAGCAAAGCGAAGCTCGCTGCGGCAAAAAAGACGATCAAACGCGGCAAGTCGTATAAAATCAAGGTTAAGAATGCGAATGGACAGAAGGTAAGCTTCTCCGTTTCGAAAAAGACGAAAAAACGCGGTGTGACCGTATCTTCTTCCGGCAAGGTGTCCGTAAAGAAAAAGGCAAAGAAGGGCAAATATAAGGTGACGGTAAAGGTACAGGGAAATGCACAGTATAAAGCAAAAACGCTTATCTTTACGGCAGTTGTGAAATAAGAGGAAAAGGAGGTTTATATGAAAAAGAAAACAGGATTTTTAAAAAGGAGAGTGGTTCCGGTACTGGTATCGGTCATGCTGCTTGGCAATACGGTCCAGCCGGTTTCAACGGCAGTAGCAGCTTCAAAAGTATCCTTGAACAAATCCGGTCTTGCACTTGTCATCAAGGTGAACGGAAGTGAAAAAACATACGGAAGCCAAAAGCTTAAGGTGAAAAAGGCAAAGGGCGTAAAGATCAAAAAAGTAACATGGAAGTCTTCGTCAAAGAAGATCGTCGTTGTATCATCTGCCGGCAAGGTTACGGCAAAGCAGGAAGGAAAAGCAACGATCACTGCCAATGTAAAATATGTTTATAAGAAAAAAACGAAACATAAAAAAGTAAAATGCAGGGTTCGTGTTTCGGAAAAAAATGTTACGCCTGTAGAAGTATCATTGAATCAGACAGAGGCAGCGCTTACCGTAATGCAGGACGGAAACACGATAAAAAAGGGGAAGGTGACTCTTAAGGTGAACCTGTCCAGCGGACTTACTCTGAAAAAGGTGCTGTATACCTCTTCCGATCCGTCCATAGCCTCTGTAGACTCCGAAGGTGTTGTAGCAGCAGAAAAGATGGGAGCTGCAGAGATTACTGCAGAAGCAGTCTGCATAAAAGACGGGACAACCTATAATAAGGAAATGAAATGTCAGGTCAGCGTAAAACAGGAATACAGGAATATCATCAAGAATCTGAAAATTGCTCACGGTGTTTACTGTACATTTGCGGGCAATGCGGAAGGAATCAAGCCATATTATCAGATCAAGGACGGTGTTGAAGTCAGTGATGATTTTTTTCTGTGGGATTGTATCGAAGCAAGCATTGAAGATTCTTCTGTGGCAGTTTTGGGCGAAAACGGACTGATCCTCGGGAAAAAAGCAGGGAATACCACGATCACCTTAAAGACAACGGACGGAACGGAAATAACCAAAACAGCGAAGATTAAGGTGTATCGTTCCAGAGAGGATGTTCCGGTAGCAGACGATCTTTATAACAGTGCAAGAAGCCTGTATGTTCCGCGGATTGAATACGAGTGGACCGTAGAGGACAAGGAGCGCTATGTCGATGAAAATAACAATGTTTTCTGGAGTCTCTCCACGGAAGCAGATATGAAATATGAATCCAACAGAAACCGGCTGATCAAGCAGTACAAAACCATCGAAAAACAGCCGGATCATACGGCAGGTGATGCGGTAGCCTCTATAGTTTCCACCGGTGAACAGATGAGGACGACTGCAGGAGAGGATGCTTATTATGAGCTGATCAAAGAAAAAATCATAACTCCGATCTTGTCAGCCGGCAATACCGATGAACTAATGGAGGTCTGCAGCAGTCTGGGAAAGGAAGGCATTGTTACGCTTCTGAATACGAATCAGGAATTTTCATGGGATATTGAGAATTATCAGGATTATTATGATATCGTGGTAGAGGGAACAAAATCTGTTCCGGATGAGCCGTTGGATGTTTCGGGGACATACATTCCCTTGGTATCCGCAGAAAAGCTGATTGATCACCGGTATCTTTCAGAGGAGAAATATTCTGAAAACGAAAAGAAGGAATCCATGAAAAAATATATTCAGACAATGTTTTCCTATGTGGATGTAAAGGATCAAAATCTGATCGACGACACATTAAAGCTCGCATTGGAATGTGAAAACGCGAAACCGGACGATGCGGTGGAACTATCGTATCCGCAGCTTGGTGAGGCATATCCCGGTCTGAAGCTGAAGGAGTGCATGGAAGCTTATCATTATGACAACAGGAGTGACGACTCACTGGTCGAGGTACGCAATTTTTCTATGATTGATATCATGGAAGAATATGCTACAGAGAAAAAGCTTGATGCATTAAAAGGCTATGCCATCATACGGGCTTTGCATGATTTTGGTGTGTATTCCCCGAAGGGAGTGGCAGCCGATTTTGAACTGATGACTGCAGGCAGCATTACGGATACAGAAAAGAGGGAGGAAATTATTGACCGGCTGCTTTCGTCCGGGCTGGACAACATAGTGGATCAGATACCATGGGATTTTGATCAGGTTTATACAGATGATGTATATGAGGATGGATTTAAGGAAGAAACAGAGAATCTTGTGGAGCGTTATGTAAAGACTTACCGGGATGCGATCAGTAATTGCTGGATGGGGGCGAAAGCAAAGAAGAACATGCTTGCCAAAGTCGATAAAATGAGATTTTTCTCTGCATTTCCTGATTCCTCTGAATATAAAGGGATGGAAATACAGGATGATTTGAAAACAGCAGCCGAAAATGGCACTTTCGGGGAGAATCTGCTGTTACTGAAAAAGTATAGAAATGATTTACTGCATTTACTGGTCGGTCACAAGGAGTGTGAAAGGGGCTGGATGGCTTTTGAGGGAACAAATCCGGTTACAGATATAATGGGACCGTGGAACAATAATGCATATTATGACAATCGTTTGAATGCAGCATATTTTTGTCATGTGGGCTTAAGTACATTGATTGAAAGCAATCCAAAAAAGGATGAGGAATTAGATGCTAAGAATATAGCTATGATGGCGACGACGATCGGTCATGAAATTGGTCATTCGTTTGATGATGAAGGAAGCTGTTATAACGCAGACGGACAGCTGCAGAATCTCTGGGATGAACAGGACAAGCAGGTTTTCCGGCAAAAAGTCGATCAGCTTGCGGCTGTCTATGATACGACGATCGCATATGGAGATCTTGAAAATAACAGGGCATTCTATCAGGATGGACAGAATGTTGTCGGGGAGGTTCTTGCAGATCTGGGTGGAACGGAAATTGCATTGAAGCTCTTAAAGAGCACCTATCAAAAGGACAGAACCGCGGAAGAGATGAAATCCATGATCAAGGAGTTTTATCTGTATACTGCACTTCAATGGATGACAACCGGTTTTGACAGGATTCCGGAAGAGTATATTGATTATTATATAAAAGATGTACATCCGTTATTCAGGCAGAGGACAAACGGGGTTGCTTCCATGATGAATGATTTCTATGAAGTTTTTGATGTGAAGGAAACGGATGCGATGTATTATGCTCCGGAGGACAGGGTTGAGCTTTGGACAGCGCAATAATCCTGCATACATACACCCTCTGTCTTTTCTGAAATAACATGGAAAGGTAGTTCTCCACAGACTTGTGCATTTGTATGAGAGGAGACAGTAAGCATGAACATCATAAGGGATAGAGTATTTGTTGCATTTTTATGAGGGAAAAGAAAAGTAACAGCAGTATATGGATGAGAAGCGGCAGTCTGCGGGCTGCCGTTTTTCTATGGTAAAAGGGGAGCGGTTGTGCTATACTTTGTATTATAAGATTCTTAAAAAATGAGCAGGGGGTGTTTTGGTGAAGAAGATCGGCATAGGATATGAGAACTATAAGAGAATTATAGATGATGAATGTTATTATATTGATAAAACGCTATTGATTCGTGATATCGTGGAGAATGGGGGGATGGTGACGCTCTTTACCCGTCCGAGGCGGTTCGGGAAGACGCTCGCCCTTTCGATGCTCCGGACCTTTTTTGAAAAGGAATACGACTATGACGGGAATGTCGTGGACAACCGGCGGTATTTTGAAGGGAAAAGGATCATGGAGGCGGATGAAAAGATTCTGTCCATGATGGGAAAGCATCCGGTGATCAAGCTGTCGTTAAAGTCGGCGAAGCAGCCGGATTTTAAGAATGCGGTGCTGCAGCTTCGCAATGAGATTGTGGCTGAATTTAACCGTCACAGCTATATCAGGGATTCGGAAAGGCTGGATATGACGGAACTCCAACAGTTTGAGGAACTTTCGCTCCCGAAAAGATGGGAGGATATGAGGAAAGAGGATGATTTTAAGGAGGAGATCGGGCGCTATTCCACTGCGCTTAAGACACTTTCCGGCTGTTTGAAAAAATATCACGGGGAGGATGTCATTGTCCTTTTGGATGAATACGATGTGCCTTTGGAGAATGCGTACTATAAAGGATTCTATACAGAAATGGTGGATTTCATCCGCTCGCTTTTCGAGTCTGTATTAAAGACGAATGACAACCTCGCATTTGCGGTGGTCACGGGGTGCTTAAGGATCAGCAGGGAAAGTATTTTTACGGGACTGAATCATCTGAAAATCAATTCCATAAGGGGGAGTAACTTTTCAGAGGGATTCGGTTTTGTTCCGGAGGAAACGGAGCAGATGCTTACTGACTATGGAATAGAAGACAGGATTCCGGAGGTAAAGGACTGGTATAACGGATATATTTTTGGGGATAAGGAAATCTACAATCCGTGGAGTGTAATCAATTATGTGGATTCTATCGTAAATGACCACAAGCAGTTTCCGGAACCATACTGGGCGAATACCTCCTCGAACCAGATCATCAAGGACATGGTCTGGCAGGCGGATGAGGATATGAAAAAAGAACTGGATGAGCTGATCCGGGGCGGGACGATAGAGAAGAAGATCCACGAAGATATCACCTATGACGATATCTATGAATCGGAGGATAACCTGTGGAATTTTCTGTTCTTCACCGGCTATATGAAAAAGGTGTCGGAAAGATTTGAAGGGGACGATATCTATCTGACCATGACGATTCCAAATGTGGAGATCCGCAGTATCTACAGGAACCAGATCAGCAGCTGGTTTGATGGAATCGTCAAAGGAACAGACAGGACGGAGCTTCACCGGGCAGTGCTTGACGGTGATACCGACAGAATCGAGGATTATGTGAGTGACCTTTTGGAAAAGAGCATCAGCACCTTTGACAGCAGGGAAGGCTTTTATCATGGCTTTTTCCTCTCGCTTTTATACGGAGTGCCGAGGTATTCCGTGA
>CADBMH010000185.1 GCA_902795705.1 uncultured Lachnospiraceae bacterium
CATTCTATACAGTTCCCCAGGCATTTCTTATTTCGTGCTACATGTTTTTCCTACATGTCCTGATAATCACACCTTGTTCCGAGAATCTTTGCTACTTCGTACTCATAATCGCCAATATCCTTAGTCATAGCAAATGCCTCATCTACATCTACATCATAGACATGTCCATCCTTATAACCAACCAGACGATTTTTCTTACCCTGATCAATAATATCCACCGCATAAGAACCCATAATAGACGCATATACACGATCTCTGGCGGTAGGACTGCCCCCTCGCTGTAAATGACCGAGAATCGTAGCTCTCGTTTCCATGCCTGTCGCCTCTTCTATTTTCTTTGCCAAACCATAGGAATGACCGATTCCCTCTGCATTGATCACAATCTGATGCGTCATGCCGCTTTCCCTGTTGCTCTTGATCACTTCGATCAGCTCATCATAATTATTATCAAACTTCTCCGGCAGGATGATCTGCTCCGCACCATTTGCAATACCACACCAAAGTGCAATATATCCTGCAGAACGCCCCATAACCTCTACCACACTGCAACGCTCATGAGAATTCGAAGTCTCACGCAGGCGGTCAATTGCCTCCATCGCCGTATTCACTGCGGTATCAAAGCCAATCGTATATTCTGTATAAGCAATATCCAGATCAATCGTTCCCGGAATTCCTACGATATTCACATCATATTTGGAAAGATCCTTCGCTCCGGTAAAAGAGCCGTCACCACCAATCACTACTAAGGTATCAATCCCAAGCTCATGTAAAATCTTTGCAGCCTTTCTCTTTCCGGCATCCTCGCCAAACTCCGCGCTGCGCGCCGTAAATAAGAAGGTGCCGCCATGCTGCAGCTTCTCCGAAACATCCCGGAAAGTCATCAGCTTAATGTCACGGTTCAAAAGACCGTTATATCCTCTTTTGATTCCATAAACCTCATACCCCTTTGCGATTCCTGTCCGCACTACCGCACGAACAGCCGCATTCATCCCCGGTGCATCACCACCACTGGTAAGTACGGCAATTTTCCCTTTGCACTCCATAATATGTTCCTCCATCTCCTGTCACTCTTTGCATGTCCATAGGACTAGCTTTTATTTTACCGCTTTTTGCACGGTTTTTCAATGGTTTTCTGATTCTTTCCTGGATTTTCAAAAAGATAACCCAACAACTCATATTCTTCACACGATTCCATAAATGCTTATATATTCTTCAGTGCTTCTTTTAACTGCTCCACACTGAGCCACTGCGTGTTATTACCTGAATTATATTCAAACCCGTCTTCCACTGGCTTGCCGCCCGGCAGAATATTATCTCCTTCTGCCCAGGTATAATTCGGATAAATAATGTAATGTTTGTCATACTCATAGGTTGTACGGGAATCATCCTTTGTTACCATCACTTCGTGCAGTTTCTCTCCCTCGCGTATTCCAAATTCATTAATTGTACATTCCGGAAGCATCGCCTTTGCCAAATCCCCAATATGGAACGATGGAATCTTAGAAATATAGGTTTCTCCACCTTTTGACTCTTCTAATGCCTTGAACACAAGCTCCACGCCCTGTTCCAAGGTAATCCAGAACCTTGTCATTCGCATATCCGTCACGCCAAGCTCCGTTCCTCCCTGCTCAATAATCTTTTTCCAAATCGGAATCACAGAACCACGACTGCCTGCCACATTTCCATATCTTACCACACTAAAGACCGTTCCTTTGGAACCTCTGTAAGCATTGGCAGCAATAAACAGCTTATCCGATACCAGCTTCGTGCCGCCATATAAATTAATCGGATTCACCGCTTTATCCGTAGAAAGTGCCACAACCTTTTTTACACCCTTATCAAGCGCCGCATCAATCACATTCTGTGCGCCATGGATATTGGTCTTGATTGCCTCCATCGGGTTATATTCACAGGTCGGCACCTGTTTCATCGCAGCCGCATGGATTACATAGTCCACACCTTCAAACGCACGGTAAAGCCGCTCTCTGTCGCGTACATCCCCAATAAAGAAACGAACCCGCTTCATATCGACTTTATCCTGATAATCCGTCTGCATTACACTCTGCTTATACTCGTCTCTGGAATAGATGATCACCTTTTTCGGCTTATAATTCGCAAAAATCATCTCTAAAAACTTTTTGCCAAAAGAACCGGTTCCCCCGGTGATTAGGATTGTTTTATCATTTAGCATGTATGTACCTCCTGCCCTTTCCAAGAACTTATCCCTGTTTTTCCGCATATCTATTATAATTATAACAAAGACCGATGGGAATTGCAAATCAAACTGTACATTTTTCACAAAAACACAGGGGATTGTTACTTATTCTGCTGTTCTTTCCATCAAATATGCACAAAAGAAGCCGTTTCATCATTCCATCAAATAATCTCCAAGCATCTCTCTTGTAATCTCCATACACCTCTCACGAAATTCCGAAAGCTCACTTGATTCTGCATCCAATTCGTTGCCGGAAGCATCACAAATCCTCACCTTGCCGCCTTGCAGCCGGATCCGGCACTCATTTGTCACTATTTCTCTGCTCTTAAAATAGAAATTTTTATCCGAAAAATATATCCCGTTTTCAAAAAATCGAGCCGGATGCAGAGACTGCGCATAAGCATATTCCTTTTCTGTTTCACCCCCGAAAAATACCGGAAGACTGCCATCATTTCCTGCCAGCCGCTCATCCTGAAAGCCTGCCAGCTTTGCCATGATCTGTCCATAATCAATGCTCTCAACCTTTTCTTTACAGACCGCCTGTTCCACAGCTCCGTAAAACATCAATGGTACATTTTCCCTTTGTACCGAAAGAAACGGCTCTCCATTCTGAACATTAAATCCATTTCCATGGTCAGAAAGCAGACAAATGATAACCTCCTCTTTCTGATAGCGTTTTAAGATATATCGATACAGCATTCCCAAATACAAATCCACCCTCCGTAATGTCTCCAGATAAACAGTCCGGCGATGCGGGCTAAAGGTCTGGTAAAGGCTGGATCCTCCCTGGTTATCCGTCTCATTTACTTCCGGAGGACACTTACATTCAATCGCAATCCCCGGCTTCCAGTATCCCGCCACCTCATGTAGATCCATCAAATTCATCCATAAAAACTGGTCTCTCTCACCAAATGCTTCCAGATGATCGATTGTTTCTGTAACAACTCCATCCACATGATAAAGCTGTGGCGAATTTCCAAACACAAAACGATCTACACCGCGAATATAACCATAGCTTGGTACAACACTGTCATTACAGCCTAAGACAGAAACCATATATCCCTGATCATGAAATATTTCTGAAATCAAAGGGAACTCTTCCGGGATATCATAATTCGAACTGACATCTAACATATGGTGATGTGTCGCACGCATTCCCGTCCAAAATGACGGAACACTTGGATAAGTAAACTCCGATCCGGCATACGCCTGTTCACATATCGTCCCCTGTTCAAACAATCCCCAGGTCTCCGGCATCACCTCTTCGATTGGATATTGTTCAAAAAAACTCCAATTTAAACTGTCTATAAAAATCGTTAAAATTAATTTTTTATTACCCTCTTTATGTTCTAATTTTATCGGCTTGCCAAATACCATCGCTTGATCTGAATGAATTTCCGCCGCCTCTGTGATCCGAAAATAATAATACATTTTTCTATTCACAAAATGAGTTATTTCTGAAGATATCCCCATCGTAATATATAGCTGATTATTTTCTGTTTCATCATTTACTATGACCGGAAGAATGCAAGGCACCTGCTGTTCCGGCACATGATACAAAGTACCTCTGTATTCCACCGGATACATCTCTCCTTTTGTGGCAATTCCACTGGAAGCCGGAATCAAAATACGGCTATCATAGCTTCCAAGTTAATATTAAAAAAAAAAAAAAAAATGCTTCCCAAAATAATCCGGAATTACCTCCATCGTCGCAAACATATTCTTTTCCATGGAATTTGCTGTTGAATTTACAGCAGACAGCCTTTGCAATGCCTCTTTCTGGTCTTCCAAAGGCAGTCCGGCTATTCGCCCTTTCTCCATGTCAGCAGCTTCATTCATATTTTTCCTGATTTCCTCTTCCGAAAGCAGCTTATCCGAGTCTCTTTTTTGCAGCCAGTATAATGCACTATAATACCGATAGCTGTCATAATATTCTCCCTCCCCAAAGCTGAGAACCGCTAAATACAAAAGAGCACGCCGGTTCAAGCGGTTTTTCTTTACCGCCTCCCTTGCTTTTTCATATGCCAATTTAAAATCCTGGTTTTCAAAATCCGCTTCCATCTCCGATATCAGTTTATCATAATTCCCCATTCTCTTTCTCCAATAAAACAGATATTTACCAAATCACATTTATTGCCATGCTTTTTGGCATAATGAAGTTTCAAAGAAACTTCATGAATAAACTTGTCAGAGTTTATTTTATCATAAGTTCCCAAAAAAAAAAAGAAAAACACTCCGCAAACCCCTTTTCTGATTGACAAATTTTCTTTTTTTTATAAAATGTAAACAACAGACTTTTATTCCACTTATTTTTGAAAGGATTTATTATGTCATTTTATAGAACAGTTCTTTTTTTACTTCCACGATCCAATTACGGAGCTTTACACATTTTTGCGGAGGAACTGCAAAAAAGCTTCCGGAAGCAGGGTACTGTCTGCTACAATATCGACGGCACGCATTATCAGAATATTTCTGACCTGACCTATGCACTGTCAGAAAAACTATGCTGCAACCCTGAACTGATCATTTCTTTAAACGGTGCGCTTTTAAATTTTATTGAATTGGCCGAGACAGCCAAAAAGGAACTTACCGCTGATATCACCATCCTTGCTTACTATGTCGATCATCCGCTTTGGCATCATACACGACTCTGTCTCAATTTAGAAAACTACCACGCTGCCTTTGTCGATGACTCTTTTACCGAATATGCCAGACAGTATTATCCAAATGTGATAACCCATGATACATTCAGACAGGCAGGAATCCTTTCCCCTATGTCAAATGTCCCCTTTATAGAAAGAAAAAACGAAATCTGTTTTTTCGGGAGCTATACCGACCAGGAAGAACTACATGCTCAGCTTGATGCATCTCCCGACCGCAAAATTCTTTCTTTTATGATAGATTACGGCATAAAAAATCCCCAAAAAACAGTGGAAGAAATCCTTGCCGAAACAGTAAAACTCGCTGATACGGAGCTGTCAAAGGTGGAATTTGCAGAGACCTTAGCAGCTTCCAGACTACTGGAATATTCCTTACGAGGTCATTTCCGGCAAAAGATGGTCCGTACACTGATTGAAAATAATATTCCTGTCTCAGTTTACGGAGACGGCTGGGAACAATTGCAATCCACAGGTCGTGAATATTTACACCCTCATCCTTCCATCCCTTATCGGCAAATGGCTGAAGTCATGTCTAATTACCGCTTTGCATTAAATGTGCTCCCATGGGCAAAATACGGCTTTCACGACAG
>CADBMH010000186.1 GCA_902795705.1 uncultured Lachnospiraceae bacterium
AAAGGCATGGAATCTTCATGGTCAACTGCGTGCTTTGCGCTGTTTTTTTGATGTTTGCGGGACTTCTCTTGTATATTTACAAGCAGATCATTATGCCCTTCCAAAGATTAAACGATGTTCCGAGAGAGCTTGCGAGGGGCAATCTTGCTGTTCCGATACCTGAAGAAAAGAGCCGTTTTTTTGGTAAATTCACATGGGGCATCAATCTTTTGCGTGAGAGTATTGAGGACAGCCGGAAAAGGGAGATAGCAATGCAGAGGGAGAAAAAGCTTCTTCTGCTGTCACTTTCCCACGATATTAAAACGCCCCTGTCTGCGATCAAGCTGAATGCAAAGGCCCTTGCAAAGGGATTATACAGGGACGAGGAAAAGCGCCGAAGCGCTGCTGAGAGCATCAATACCCGTGCCGATGAAATCGAGCAGTTCGTCAGCGAGATCACCAAAGCGTCAAGCGAGGACTTTATGAACTTTGTAGTTGTCATGGATGAGGAATTTCTGAGTCAGATTGTTACAAAAATAAGTGCAAGGTATGCTGCGCAGCTTACCATGTCAGGAACAGATTTTGTAATACAAAAATATGATGATTGCATTCTAGCCTGTGATGCGGACCGTCTGGCGGAATGTCTGCAAAACCTGATAGAAAATGCAATCAAGTATGGTGACGGCAGACGGATTGAGCTTGCTTTTGATAAAATGGACGGTTGTGAGCTTATTACGGTATCCAATACAGGATGCGCGCTTGAAAAAAAAGAGCTGACGCAGATTTTTGAGAGCTTTCTATCAAGTGGAACTTGGATGGAAAAATCCTGGATTAATTTGAAAACGATCCCGATTTCTGAATATGCCGATACACAGCTGTTCCGGCTAAACAGATTACAGCGAGCAGAACAAAGGCGATTATAGCGTGGATATAGTTACTTTTACTAAATGCCTGACCGGCGAACACGCTTAAAAGGATGCCCGGAAGTCGGCCGAAGGAGCATATGATCAGCCACTGCCAAAGGGGAATTGTTGTAAGTCCTGCAATATAGGAGATGACATCCTTTGGTGTGCCGGGGATGATAAAGCAGACAGCAAGGAGCAGGCGGCATTTTTTGGATTCCGTGATGAAACGGGCTTTTTCAAGGGATTTTTCCGGGATAAAGAGACGGATTATGCGATGACCGTATCTTCGGACTAAAAGGAAGACGATGATGCTTCCTATGGAACATCCGATGACACAAAGTGTGCTTCCTAAAAATGTTCCATAGAGATAGCCGCCGGCAACCTGATAGGGACCGCCGGGGATAACTGCAAGGATTACTTGTACGGAAACAAGTAAAATGAAGACAAGATATTGAAGGATGCCGAACCGGTTTAGCCATGACCGCAGAGAATCGACATCCTTTATTTGTGCAATGAGTTTGCCGGAAAAAAGATAGGTCAACACTACAAGCAAACAAAGAATAAAGAGACAGACGATTTTTTTTCCGTGTTTTTTCAGCATATAGGGATTCCTCCTTCTTCGAAAAATTATGTAATGAAGCAATCCGTATGGCAGTTGTCAGGGCTTTATTGTCAGCAGTGTCAGATATTTCCTTTCCTTCTTTTCAGCCAGGGGAGAAAATTCTCCTGATACAAAAAGTTGATCACGGCGGCGGTCGGGATGGCAAGCAGGATTCCGGCAGCTCCAAACAGCTTTCCTCCGATGATGATGGCAATCAGTGTCCATACCGGAGGAATCCCTAAAGCTCCGCCGAAGAGCTTTGGCTTTAAGATATATCCGTCTATGGTCTGGATCACAATGACCATGATCAGGAACCAGAGAGCATAGACCGGATTGACTAATATTAAAAGAAGTCCGCCGATGATCAGTCCGATGACCGGACCGAATGTCGGCAAAAGGTTTGTCACGCCGACGATAACGGAGATCAGAGCGACATAAGGCATTCCTAAGATCAGCATGACAATCGCATTTACCATGCCGACGATGAGTCCGTCTACGAGATCATATCCTAAAAACTGAATGAAGATTTTATGACAGCGAAGCCAAAAATCGGTATGTGTTTTCATCTTTTCCTCAGTCATTGCAGCAGCGCGGAATTCGTTGATTCCTGCTATAAGATGTGATTTGCCTGACAGGAAATAGATGCAGAGGATAAAGCCAATCAGTGCATTTAAGAAAGCGGAGCCGACATTTTTGGATACCTTGATCACCTGTCCGATGTTTTCTGACATATAGTCAAAGGCAGTATTTATCAGCTCTTCAATATGCTCTGTGATCAATGGCATATCAAGATGGGGAACGATGTGCCAGTTGTTGATTGTTTTTAGCAGGTCATCCATATTTTCGATATAGATTTCTTTATTCGTATAGATTCCTTTGATACATGAGGTAAGGGAAGGAATCAGTGCAATGAAAAACAGGACGATGAGTGCCAGTACAACAAATATGGCTAATATGACAGCAGCGAAGCGCCGCTCTTTTTCCTTTTTCATCTTTCCAAAAGGTCTGTGCTCAAAAAACATTGCGATCGGATCGATCAGGTATGCTAACACAAATCCGACGAGAATCGGTGCGATAATACGGTTGACTGACAGAAAAAAGGCAGCAACCATATTAAAATGGGATAGCCCCATATAGAGCAGTATACCAACGCATACGGTTAAAATATTGGATAGCAGACGGTCCTGCCGGATTTTTTTCCATAGCTTCATAAATCATGATCCTCCTCTATTTTATCTGTAATGTGTGATTTCATTAAAAAATATTTTGAATTTAGAATAATGGGAATGGAGCTGTTTGTCAAGAATCAAACTTGCTATATTTATGACAACTTGGTACAATGTTATCATTCGCATCAGCATAGAAAGAAGACGCAGCGGAAATTTTGAACAGTTTATCGGAGAGAAGTAGAGATGGTCTATATATTTTGTGCTTTATACCCGGAAGCAGCACCTTGGATTTCGGCATTTCGGTTAAAGAAGGTGCCGGAACAGACGAAATTTCAAACCTTTACAGATGGTAAGGAGGTTTGCTTGGTTATTACCGGAATCGGGAAGGTGGCGGCAGCGACAGCAGTAGGCAGCATCTGTACGGCAAATGGCGTGGATAAAAGTGATGTGTTAGTGAATATCGGCATCTGTGCAAAGCTTTCAGAAGGTACAGAGCCAAAGGAACAGGGGAAAGCACCGGGAGAGGAGAGAGGGAGTATTTATTTGTGCAATAAGCTTTTAGATGAAGCAGCGGGAAAGACATTTTTCCCGGATGTTTTAGTAAAGCACCCTTTTCCTGAGGGAAGTCTTTTGACCGGTGATCATATTTA
Source organism: uncultured Lachnospiraceae bacterium (assembly GCA_902795705.1). Classification (GTDB taxonomy): domain Bacteria; phylum Bacillota; class Clostridia; order Lachnospirales; family Lachnospiraceae; genus Butyribacter. The sequence goes on from CADBMH010000186.1 coordinate 3,305, forward strand.
TCTTAAAAGCGATGGGAAAAAGGATATCGTTGCAGAACTCTACGATATGGAAGCAGCAGGAATTTATCAGGCGGGGGCCTATTTTTTCGGACCGGAGCAGATGGTGTTTTTGAAAGTAGTTTCTGACTTTGGGGTAGAAGCAGGGGAGCCTGAAAGTGGAAATTCTAAGGGAGAAGAATCTCATGCAAAAGAATCCGGGAAAGAGAAGCCTCAGCATGATCTGCATAAGGAAAAAATAACCGCTTTGCTCGAACAGCATAAAAAAGAAATTATAACATTTTTAAAGAATTTAAAAGAAGCAATGGAAGAAGATGTGCCGGAAAAGAAGGAGGCTGCGGCTGAAAAGGAATATATGGAAAAGCTGTATATTGATCTTTGCTGCTCGGAGACCATGCGCCATTCTTTGAAGCAGCTTTATCAATATGCGAAGAAAGCAGGACTTCCGTTTGAGGAGAAGATCGGTAAGCTATATGAACAGGGGAAGCTTCCGTGTATGGTAAGAAGAGAAGGGACTAAGAGGATTGAAGAGCTTAAGGAATGGACTTTGGAATAGAAGGTTTTCGCATATCTATGTGGAAGAAAAAATAGCAGAACATGCACTTGTGAAAGAATGGTTATCGCGCCTGCCGGGGGCAGAGGTGATAAAGATCGGACATTATAAAGATGTCTTTTCGAGGGCAAAGCAGTCTTATCTCAGGCAGCACCGGTCTCAAAGCCTGATCCTTGCGGCGAAGGAGGGGAGGCTGGTCTATGATGGTGCACCGGTCTGTCAGGATTTTGGAAATAAACATTTCTATTATACTTCATGTGTGATGAATTGTATTTATGATTGCGAATATTGCTATCTGAAGGGAATGTATCCAACGGCAAATATCGTTGTTTTTGTAAATTATGAAAATATTTTTTCGGAAATTGACCGGCTTTTGGAAGAACATGAGGTTTATCTTTGCATTTCCTATGATTCGGATCTGTTGGCATTAGAGCATTTGACCGGTCTGGTAAAGCGGTTTGAAGAATTTGCAAGTAAAAGAGAAAAATTAACAATCGAAGTCCGGACGAAATGTGCTTCTGCAGCTCTTTGGGAACATTTGGAGCCGGCTTTTCAGATGATCTATGCGTTCAGTCTGTCACCGGAGGAGGTCATACGGGAGTTTGAGCATGGGACTCCTTCTCTGAAGGAGCGGACAGCTTGTATCAGAGCCCTGATCGACCGGGGGTTCCGGGTACGGCTATGCTTTGATCCGATGATTTATGTGAAGGATTACCCTGCGGTTTATCAAAGGATGTTAAATACCGTGTATGAAATGCTTCCATTAGAAAAGGTGTTTGATGTAAGTGTCGGAAGCTTTCGGATTTCGAAGGATTATCTGAAACATATGCGGCGAGGGAATCCGGATTCTGCTATCACACAGTTTCCCTATGAAAATGAGAACGGAGTCTGTCATTATCCGAAGAGACTGATGGCTGATATGGAGCAATTTCTGACGGATGATCTGCAGAAGCATATCGAACCGGAGAAGATTTTTTTATGGAAGGACTAAGGTTGAAAAAATTGCTTCGGCATGGGGGTGAAAAATGAAAAAGAAGAACATTGCAGTAGTCACGGGGGCGTCTTCCGGAATCGGACAGGCGGTCAGCAGGAAACTCTGTGAAGCAGGATATGAGGTATATGGCTTTGGCAGGGAGTTTGAAAAAAAGGAAGGTATCAGGCTGGCGGCATGGGAGGCTTCAGAAGAAATCAAGGAGAGGTTTCATACGGTTGTCTGTGATCTTTTGGAGGAAGATACCGTGCTTCAAAAGCTTGAACAGATTATGAAGATGGGAGATGTGCGGGTATTGGTGAATAATGCCGGCGTAGGGTATTACGGAATTCATGAGGAATTGAATCCGAAGAAAATCCGGGAAATGGTGCGGACGAATCTGGAGATTCCGATGCTTTTAAGCTGGAGACTGCTTCGAACATTAAAGGCAGAGAAAGGGGCGCTGGTATTTATTTCCTCGGTGACTGCAGAAAAGAGCAATCCTCATGGCTGTGCCTATGGCGCGACGAAAGCAGGACTTACGAGCTTTGCGCACAGCTTATTTGATGAGGCGAGAAAATACGGACTTCGCGTCATACAGATCAAGCCGGATATGACGCAGACCAATCTGTACCGGAATGCGAATTTCAGGGAAGATGAAGATATTATGGCATATCTGGAACCGGGGGAGGTTGCAGAGGCGGTTTTATGGGCGCTGGAGAAAAGAGAGGGACTTGTCGTTTCGGATATTACATTAAAGCCGCAGCTTCACCGGATCAGGAAAGAGTGAAAAATAAGAGGTTAAAGCAGTGATTGCGTATTGTGAAAAATTATGATAAACTATAAACCTAACAAAAATGAATCAGAAAATGGAGGCTTAAAAACATGGATGTAACGATTTCAGATGCAATTAAGTATATCGGAGTAGATGATACGACGATTGACCTGTTTGAGAGTCAGTATGTCGTACCGGAGGGCGTTTCTTATAACTCTTATGTGATCTTAGACGAAAAGGTTGCTGTGATGGATACAGTGGACAAGCGTGGTATGGAGGATTGGGAAAAAAATTTGAAGGCTGCGCTTGGAGACAGAAAGGTGGATTATCTGGTAGTTCAGCATTTGGAGCCGGATCATGCAGGCAGTATTGCAAGGCTTCTTGAACTTTTTCCGGATGTGACTTTGGTTGGCAATGCCAAAACATTTCAGATGTTTCCGCAGTTTTTTGATATAGATATCGAGGGAAAGACAGTAACGGTAAAAGAGGGAGATACTCTTTCTTTAGGAGAGCATACCTTAACATTTGTTATGGCGCCGATGGTTCACTGGCCGGAGGTTATGGTTTCTTATGAGAGCAAGGAAAAGATTTTGTTCTCAGCGGATGGATTCGGAAAGTTCGGTGCACTCTCATTAACTGCAGATGATGACTGGGCTTGTGAGGCGCGCAGATACTATTTCAATATCGTCGGGAAATATGGCGGTCCGGTACAGACCTTACTTAAGAAGGCTTCCGCTCTTGATATTGCGATGATCTGTCCGCTGCATGGACCGATTTTGAAAGAAAATTTAGGATATTATCTGGATATCTATCATACATGGAGCAGCTATACACCGGAGGATAAGGGAATTTTGATCGCTTATGCGTCTATTCACGGAAATACCGGTGTGGCAGCAGAAAAGCTCGGTGAGATTTTAAGGGAAAAGGGTGCAGAAAAGGTTGTAGTCAGTGATCTTGCAAGAGAGGATATGGCAGAGGTGATCGAGGATGCATTCCGCTATGACCGCATGATTGTATGTGCGGCAAGCTATGATGGCGGTGTATTCCCATGCATGCAGGATTTCCTTCTTCATCTTCAGGCAAAGGCTTATCAGAAGCGCAAGGTCGGGATTCTCGAAAATGGTTCCTGGGCGCCTTCTGCAGCAAGGACAATGAAAGGGATTTTGGAAACCTTAAAGGATGTGGAGATCGTTTCACCGGTTGTAACGATCAAATCTACCCTAAAGGAAGAAAACATGGCTGCGTTGAATGAACTCGCCGATGCCATGCTGTAACAGGTAGAGGCTGTGGTCCGAATGACAGAGAACAGTAATCTGACAGGAAAAATGAGTGGGTTTGCCTATTTCCGTTTCGGGAAATAGGCTCCTTTTTTCGCGTAGGGTATTTGGAGTATTTGTTTTCCAATGGGGAAACCGGCCGAAATAGGAAGAAAAGTGTTAGAAACGGAAGGAAGAACGAATGGGCGAAACAGTACAAACGGAAAATCCGTTAGGATATGAGAACATAGGAAAATTGATTCGAAGCTTTGCGATTCCGAGCATTATTGCAATGCTGGTGAGCTCTTTATACAATGTGGTAGATCAGATTTTTATCGGACAGGGAGTCGGATATCTGGGGAATGCAGCGACCAATGTGGCGTTCCCGTTTACTACAATCTGTATGGCAATTACATTGACGATCGGTATCGGAAGCGCCGCCAGATTTTCCCTGTATCTGGGGCAGAAGGAAGAAACTGAGGCAGCAAAGGTAGTGGGTGCCGGTTTTTGTATGATGCTGCTGTTCGGAGTCTGCTATGTTGCGATAGGAGAATTTTTTATGCGTCCGCTTTTGTGGATATTTGGAGCAACAAAGGAGGTATTTCCTTATGTGCTTTCCTATAGCAGGATTACCATGCTTGGGATGCCGTTTTTAGTCATTATGAATGGACTCAGTAATCTGGCAAGGGCAGATGGAAGTCCGATGTATTCGATGACGACGATGATCATCGGGGCAGTCCTCAATATTGTTTTGGATCCTGTGTTCATTTTCGGTTTTCAGTGGGGAGTTGCCGGGGCAGCATGGGCTACCGTTATTGGTCAGCTTGTTTCCTGCCTTTTCGCGGGAAGGTATTTGTGGCATTTCAAAAGGATCACACTGAAGAAGGAATATTTCAGGTTTTCTTTTTCACAGGCGGGCAAAACAATTGTCATGGGTATGAGCAATGGTCTTACCCAGATTGCGATTACGGTTGTACAGATTGTGATGAATCGTTCGCTGATCCATTATGGGGCGCTTTCTATTTATGGTACCGATATTCCTCTGGCAGCAAGTGGTGTCGTTATGAAAGTCAATTCGATCGTTTTTGCGGTGTTTATCGGTTTGAATCAGGGAATGCAGCCAATCGTCGGATTTAACTATGGGGCGAAGTTCTATTCCCGTGTGAAAAAGACTTATTTTAATGTGATCAAAGTGATTTTAGCGATTTCTTTGGCAGCGCTTTTTGTATTTCAGGTTTTTCCGGACAGGGTGCTTTTGATTTTCGGAAAAGAGAATAAGCTTTATATGGAATTTGCCGTGATGTTTATGCGGACATTTTTATTGTTTTTGCCGCTTGGCGGAGTGCAGATGCTTTCATCAAATTTCTTTGCGGCGATTGGCAAGCCGGTACGGGGAGCTGTTCTTTCTTTGACGAGACAGGTGTTTTTCTTGATTCCGCTAATGTTAATTCTGCCGCTTTTTTTCGGGATCAAGGGGGTTCTTTATGCGGCTCCGGGTGCAGACCTGTTGGCATTTTTAGTTGTGTTTTTCTTTATTTTAATGGAAATGCGTGCCATGACACAGGCGGAGTCCGAAAGAAATATCGACGAAAAGGACACAGAATCTTAACAGAGGCGTGGTACAATGATTTTCGAACAAGAAACAAGATATGTGAGGAAATGTAATGGGAACGATTTATGGAGAATTTTTTGGGGAATTAGAGCAGATACAGGATGGATTTGTAGAGGAAATCGAGAAAATCCGGTCCAAGATCAGGGAGGAGCTTGGATTAGATCCGATCGAGCATTATTTGTCCAGAATCAAGGACGAGGAAAGTATGCGGGAGAAATGCAGGAGAAAAGGTCTTCCGGAAACTCCGGAGTCAGCCCTGTTTAAAATACATGATGCGATCGGAATCAGAATTGTCTGTGCCTTTGTGGATGATGTCTATAAGATACGGGAACATATTTCAAAGCTTTCCGGCTACCGGGTGGTCGAAGAGAAGGATTATATCAGACAGGCGAAGGAAAACGGCTACCGGAGCTATCATATGATTTTGTGTTATCAGGAAAAATTCTTTATCGAGGTACAGCTTCGCACGATCTCGATGGATACCTGGGCTGCGTTAGAGCACCATTTGAAGTATAAAAGGAAGGTGGAAAATGAGCAGCTGATTATCCAGGAATTAAAGCGTTGTGCGGATGAACTGGCTTCGACTGATATTTCGATGCAGACGATCCGGGACATGATTCTGGAGGGAGA
>CADBMH010000187.1 GCA_902795705.1 uncultured Lachnospiraceae bacterium
TATGGCAGAGGAGGCTGCCGGAGAAGGGTATGATATGATTCTTACCTGTGATAACGGGATTTCTGCCGTTGATGCAGTAGCAAAGGCAAAGGAATTAGGGTTGACTGTTGTGATCACGGATCACCATGAAGTGCCGAAGGACGGAGAAGAGGAAGTCCTGCCGCCTGCAGATGCGATTGTCGATCCGAAGCAGCGGGAATGCAGCTACCCATTTAAGGAACTCTGCGGGGCGGGGATTGCGTACAAGCTGATGCGGGAATTGTTCAGGCGTGCGGGAAGGACGGATGCAGATAAAGAATTTCTCAGCTTTGCAGCGATAGCAACGGTCTGTGATGTCGTTCCGCTTTTTGATGAAAACAGGATTCTCGTGAAAAATGGTCTGGAAGAGCTTGAAAAGACAGAAAATACAGGACTTCGGGCACTGATTGATGTACAGGAGTTCCAAAAGAAGATTGGTACAGGGGAACTGGGCTTCCGGCTTGGACCGTGCATCAATGCGGCGGGAAGAATTGATGACGCGACCTTTGGATTAGAGCTGTTTTTAGAGCAGGATGCGGAAACGGCAAAAAAGAAGGCAGAAGAGCTTAAGTTATTAAACGAGGAGCGGAAGAATCTGACAGAGGCTGCAACGAAGCAGGCTGTTAAGCAGTTGGAAGAAGACGGGAGATTAAATCAGCCGGTATATGTCATTTTTTTAGAGGACTGTCATGAGAGTATTGCGGGAATTGTGGCAGGGAGATTGAAGGAAAAATATTTTCACCCTGCCATCGTTTTTACAAAGGGAAAGAAGGGACTAAAAGGATCCGGGCGTTCCATACCGGGCTACCATATGCAGCAGGAGATCAGTAAATGCAAGGAGCTTCTGATTGAATTCGGTGGTCATGCGATGGCAGCGGGGATGACATTGGCACCGGAAAATCTGGAGAAATTTTCGGACAGATTAAACCGGAATTGTGTGCTTACAGAGGAGGATTTTACTGAAAAAATACAGTTTGATAAGGAAGTGGATCTGGGAGATATCAATAAAAATATTCTCTCTCAGCTTAGTTATTTAGAACCGTTTGGCGAAGGAAATCCACCGATACTTTTTGCAAAGAGAGGTCTTCGGATTTCTTCCTGTTCTTTGTGCGGAAAAGAAAACCAGACGGCGAGAGTAAAGCTTTCGGAGGGAGCAGCAACCTACCAGGCGGTCGATTTTCAATGTGAGCTTCATGTAGGAGAAGCGGTCAGAGAGCGGTATGGAGAAGAAACCTGGGAGCAGGTAAAGAGTGGCGTGATCCCGGAGATTTCTTTGGATATTTTGTACAGTCCGAAGGTCAATGATAAGTTTGGCGGGATTGATTACCGGATCAAGGATGCGAGGTAGAAATAAAAACACTCCTTTGTTTTATTATTTTGTGTTGACAAATAAATATGGCATAGTATATACTAATTAAAGTTAGTGAAAACTAACAATGTGTAAATCATATAAGACTTGCCTATAATAACTGCTGAATATTATAGAAAATAATTTCATTTTATAGAACCGGCGCGAGCCGGTCTATGCAAGTCTTTTGGAAAAGGAGGAGAGTTATGTATTTAGAGATTGAAAAGGTAATTGGCAGGGAAATTTTGGATTCCAGAGGAAATCCTACGGTAGAAGCAGAAGTCACGCTTGCGGACGGCACAGTAGGCAGGGGTTGTGCACCGAGTGGAGCATCTACGGGTGAATTTGAGGCTTTGGAGCTTCGTGACGGAGATGGACAGAGGTATCTGGGAAAAGGCGTGCAGAAAGCAGTAGCACATATAAATGATGAGATTGCGAAGGCAGTCAAAGGATTGGATGCATCAGATATTTATGCCGTAGATCGTGCAATGATTACGGCAGATGGGACAAAGGATAAATCAAAGTTTGGAGCGAATGCGATTTTGGCAGTTTCGATTGCCGCAGCGAGGGCGGCATCGCTTGCGCAGGGGATTCCGCTGTATCGGTTTTTGGGAGGAATTTCAGGAAATCGTCTTCCTGTGCCGATGATGAATATTTTAAACGGAGGAGCACATGCCACAAATACAGTGGATACGCAGGAATTTATGATCATGCCGGTGGGAGCGGAGTCCTTTAAGGAATGTCTGCGTTGGTGTGCCGAGGTTTTCCATGCGCTTGCATCTATCCTGAAGGAAAGAGGGCTTGCAACTTCTGTGGGAGATGAAGGTGGATTTGCACCAAATCTCAGCAGTGATGAAGAAACGATTGAAACTATACTGGAAGCAGTGAAAAAGGCTGGATATGAACCGGGGAAGGATTTCATGATTGCCATGGATGCGGCTTCATCGGAATGGAAAAGTGAAAAAGGAAAAGGGCACTATAAGCTGCCGAAGGCAGGTACGGAATATACTTCCGATGAACTCATTGAACATTGGGCAGCTCTTGTAGAAAAATATCCGATCATTTCAATAGAGGATGCACTGGATGAAGAAGACTGGGAGGGCTGGAAGAAACTGACGGAAAGACTTGGTGATAAAGTACAGTTAGTCGGGGATGACCTTTTTGTAACGAATACGGAACGGCTTTCGAAAGGAATTGAACTGGGCTGTGGAAATTCCATTCTGATCAAATTGAATCAGATCGGTTCTGTTTCGGAAACCTTAGAAGCGATTAAAATGGCACATCATGCGGGCTATACGGCAATTTCTTCCCATCGTTCCGGAGAAACTGCAGATACAACGATTGCAGATCTGGCTGTTGCATTAAATACCTGTCAGATTAAGACCGGTGCGCCGAGCCGTTCTGAGCGTGTGGCAAAATATAACCAGCTTTTGAGAATTGAAGAAGAATTAGGCGATAGCAGTGTGTATCCGGGCATGGATGCATTTCAGGTAAAAAGATAGAAATAGCAGTATCGTATATATATCGTTTGTAACAAGCCGGATGGCTGTGATGGATTTCATCACTGGCTGTCCGGCTTGATTATTCATTTCTGTACTGTTTCCGGGATAGTAAAAGAAATAAAATTATAATATTTTTAATTCTGTTTTGTTATAGATTATATCAAAGCGGGAAGTTGTTTTTAAGGTTCTGCCGGGAATATGCTTAGGAAACTTAGTGGTTGTTTAAATCTTTTTATCTGTTGACATGAAGAATATTGTATTTTATTTGATGTTATGCTATGTTTTATATAGAAAAGTTATATTGACTTTGCCGGGGGATATGAGAATGTTTAGAAAGATGCGAAGATTTAAGCAGCAGCTTGAAGAATCAGAATGTATAGAAATCTTAGAGAATGAACCGAGAGGTGTTCTCTCCATGTTCGGAGATGACGGCTATCCGTATGGTATCCCGTTAGATCACTGGTATTCAGAGGGAAAGCTGTATTTTCACTGTGCCAAGGAAGGTCATAAGCTTGATGCGATCAGAAGCTGTGATAAGGTCAGTTATTGTGTCTATGACAGTGGATACCGCAGAGAGGGCGAATGGGCTCTGAATATTCGAAGCGTTGTGGTATTCGGACGAATACATATAGTGGAAGAGGAAGCGAAAAAGAAGGAAATCTGTACGAATCTGTGCCGTAAGTTTACCGATGATGAGGAATATCTTCAAAAGGAACTGAAGAATGCATTTTCGAGGGTGTGTTGCCTGGAGCTGGTTCCGGAACACATGACAGGGAAAATGGTAAATGAATCCTAGCCTGCGTCATTTTGATCGGGAGAATGTCGGGCAGCAGTACAGTTCAGGGAGGCGGGCAGATAGAAAATGAAACAGCTTGCGGATGCGGATAATTTTGCAAAGAAATTTTTAGGATAAGTTCATTGTTTGATTGAAGGAGGAAA
>CADBMH010000188.1 GCA_902795705.1 uncultured Lachnospiraceae bacterium
ATCGGCGGAAAGGACAGTATGTCCGGCACTTTTGATACCATTGATGTACCGCCGACGTTATGCTCCTTTGCGGTAGATGTAGCAACGTTAAAGGATGTTGTGACACCGGAGTTAAAGGAAGAGGGAAATGTACTTGTATATTTCGGAATCAACAGGGATGAATATGATCTGCCGGATTATGAAAGCTTAATGGAGCAGTATGATAAGATTACGGAAATGATTCGTAAAAAGCTTATTGTTTCTGCTTATGCGGTCGGATATGGCGGAATCTGCGAGGCAGTCAGCAAGATGGCATTTGGAAACGGTTTTGGTGTTTCTATGGAAGAAGCTGTAGAGAAGGAGGAACTGTTCTCGAAGGACTACGGTTCGCTAATCGCGGAAGTGAGACCTGAGGATTTAGATAAGCTGACGGTTCCGTATAAGAAGATCGGAACGGTGACAGATGATGCGAAGTTTGTTTATCGTGATGTGGAAATCTCCATGGCGGAGGCGCTCGATGCATGGATGATCCGTTTGGAGAGTGTGTTCCCGACCGGATATACATTGCCGAAGGAGAGCCTGGAGGATCCGCTTTTTGATGCGGGAACTGTGTACCAGGCGAAACATAAGATTGCGAGACCGAAGGTCTTTATCCCTGTTTTTCCGGGAACGAACTGTGAATATGATACGACAAAGGCATTTGAGCTTGCGGGTGCCGATACGGAAACGGTCGTCTTTAAGAATATGACGGAAAGCCAGATTGTGGAATCGGTCGATGCGTTTGTAAAAGCGATTCGGGAGTCGCAGATTCTGATGATTTCAGGAGGCTTCAGTGCTGGAGATGAACCGGACGGCTCTGCGAAATTTATCGCATCGGTATTTCGCAATCCGAAGCTTACGGAGGCGGTACATGAATTATTAGAGAAGCGGGATGGTCTGGCACTTGGAATCTGTAACGGTTTTCAGGCGCTTATCAAGCTTGGGCTGGTTCCTTACGGCGAGATCAAGCCACAGACCAAGGATGCGCCGACGCTTACCACGAACCGGATCGGCAGACATATTTCGAAATCGGTTTATACAAAGGTATGCACGAATAAATCTCCATGGCTTATGGAAGCGGAGCTTGGCGGCGTGTATGCGATTCCTGCATCCCACGGGGAAGGAAGATTTGTCGCAAAGCAGGAGATCATTGATGAATTGTTTAAAAACGGTCAGGTGGCGACAAGATATGTGGATCTTTCGGGCACTCCGACTTTAGATGAGGAGTTTAATCCAAATGCTTCCTATGCGGCAATCGAGGGCATTATCAGTCCGGATGGGCGCGTGCTTGGAAAGATGGCACATTCGGAGCGTATTGGTGACGGTGTCGCCGTGAATATTTACGGAGATCAGAATCAGCATATTTTTGAGTCCGGTGTCGGATATTTCAGATAAGAATCAGAAACGGCTTCCGTAAAGGAGGCTGTTTTTGAAATATCAGGATGTACTCGGAGGGAAAAAGTTTGAAAAAATACATTAGAAAAGCAATGTGTTTTGTTTTTATCATTACTTGTATTATAGGATTTTTGTGGCTTCAATCTGAGAAAGAATCCTATGCAACGACAGGCTTAAGAACGAATGAGAACCGGAGTGCCGGAAAATTGGCAGTCTCTGGTATGGCTTCCCCGGTGGCGCTGCAGAACCCGGGGTCTTCCGGTGTAGTTTCACCTACAGTGACACAGGCATCGGAGACTTCTTCGAAACCGACAAAGGAACCGGAGGAAAGTACAGGCTGGCATGGAAAAGGAAAAAAGAAATATTATATCGGGAAGAATGGAAAGCGGATGACCGGATATAAAAAAATTAATGGAAAATATTATTTTTTTCATAAGAAAACCGGGTATGCGCTGATTAGTAGATGGCAGAGTGTGAAAATTTCCGGGAAATATTACAGACTGTATTTTTCAAAAAACGGAAGCAGGGAAATGGATCTTTCGAAGCGGATGGGTAAGCTTTCGGGCGTGACCTACCGGATCGAAACGAATCTTACCACCAATTCCGTGATGGTCTATGCAAAATGGAAGACAAAGGGGTATTCAATCCCGGTAAAGAGAATGCGCTGTTCGGTCGGAATGCCGGGGCATAGCACAAGACAGGGAACCTATCGTTTAAGAAAGGCAGGGGGACGATGGAGAGTACTTCGCTATGGCTGCTACGGGCAGTATTGTACAAGGTTTTCCGGTCCGTACCTGTATCATTCTGTGGTGTATAAGAGATACGGAAACCGCTATTCCTTAGATCCCGCAGAGTATAAAAAGCTCGGAAAGGCAGCATCGCATGGCTGCGTGAGACTGCAGGTCGAGGATGCCAAGTGGATCTATGATCATGCTTCGCTCAGTACGACACATGTATATGCCGGCAAGAAAGAAAAGCTGCCGCTTCCTTATCCTGCGAAGAAAAAAATCGGAAAGAAGAGCGGCGGGAGATATTATGATCCGACGGATGTGTAGTTGGATTTTTGATGAAACGAATGATAGCTGGAGGATGGTTTTTATGAGTACATATTATTTGGTTGACTTTGAAAATGTTCATAATGAAGGGCTAAAAGGATGCAGCACTCTTTCAAAGGATGATCAAATTTATCTGTTTTATTCGAAAAATGCAAATAATCTTAATATGGATGTTTTCAAAGACTACTCAGGGAAAAAACCAGAATATATACCTGCTAAAACGGGGAATCAGGCTTTAGATAAGCTTTTGGTTTCCTATTTGGGTTTTTTGCTTGCAAAGGATGGGAGAAATTATCAATATATTATTATATCGAAAGATAAGGGATATGATGATGTTATAGCTTATTGGAAAACTAAAGGATACCGTATAGATCGATGCGAAGTGATTCAACAGAAAAAATTGATAAATCCTAAAATATCACAAAATATTTTGAAAAATAAAAAAGAACAAAAGAACAAAAAAGTGGAATTAAATAATGCAATTCAAAAAAAACTTAGTAAAGAGGGTAAGTATAAAGCGAAAGCTATCAATCAAATTGCAGGTATTGTGGTTAAGTGCTATGGAAAGGAAAAATTTAAAAGTGAGGTTCATAATCAGTTGGGAAAAAAATATAATAATTTCAAGGAAATATATAAGGACATTAAGCCGGTATTGGATGAATTTGAAACATGAATCTGATCTTTTCCCGACATTCACGCTTAGATTTATAAAGGGATTATGAAAAACCTTAAATAGAATGGAAAATAGGAAAATATATAGGATTGATTTCTTGCTTTTGAATGTTGTATATGATAAAATTATCATTATTCTTATAATTTCTATATGAATAGATATAGAATAGTTGTCCATATAGATAAATTTATCAGGGGAGATGATAATGTGAATGATAGAGATTTAGCATACAACATTGTTAGCCGGTTCTCAGATGAGCAATTGAGGAGTTTTATCACGCTTTTTCGTGACAGTGTTTCTGAAATTCCGAATGATGAAACGATTGCTGCTATGGAGGAAGCAGAGCAGATGTTTAA
>CADBMH010000189.1 GCA_902795705.1 uncultured Lachnospiraceae bacterium
ATTTAAAGGAAGAATGTGATGCTGTTTCAGAGAGGATCACAAGACTGGATATCCGTGCAAAATATCGGGGGTTATCTGTCAGCTTTCCGGAGCTTTTGGAAAAGCTGACTGCAGATGCCGAACTTCAGGAGAAACTTTTAAGCGATAAGGACAAGGAATTATTTGAGGATATTCTGGCTGGTATCATCAGCAAAAAAATCCGTGCCAGGATTCATGCCAGTAAGCGCTGGGTAAAAAATATGAATCAGCTTATGGAATCGATGCAGACCTCCAGTGGGTTACGCCTGAGCTTGAAGTGGAAAAGCAAAAAGGCGGAAAAAGAGGAACAGCTTGACACGGGGAGCTTAGTTGAGCTTTTGGAGCAGGATGTGGAAATCATGCAGGAAGCAGATGTAGAGAAGTTATCTATGCATTTCCGTTCTAAGATTGCAGAGGCAAGGCAGCGGATGTCTGTCTGGGTTTTCATATCCAAACTGGATGGAGAACAGAATATTTTTTATGCCGGAGATTTTGATCCGGAAGGGGTGGGAATTGCCGAGAGGTTGAAAAGAAGATTCCCGGACAGGATAAGACTTTGGAAATATGAAACCGATCTATATCAGAAATATCTTTCTTCCCATGAAATTTCAGAACAGAGACTAAAAAAACTGGATAGGATCGAGTTGCCGGAACTGCAGGAACTCTGTGATTGTATGAGAGAAAAAAGAGCTGCGGCTTATCAGGAGTCTATGCTGGAGGAATATCAGGTGAAGTAGGAAAATTATGGAAAAGCTAAAAATGCCTGATGGACTTCTTTTAAGGAAACTATAGAGAAGGGGTATCGTCGGAAGACAGGAGGATTGAAGTGTTGAGCCGGTAAAGTAGTAACACTTGTAAGAAGGGTATATCGTCGGAGGAGGAGTATTATGAAAGAGAAGAAACTTTTGATTGTGTTGTCTGTTTTGGGGGTTCTATTCATTTCCTGTATGGCATATGTGTCCTTTCTGGCAAGACAGCAGGATGATACTATGAATGACAGCATGGCAAAGCAGGAAAAAATATCAGTTGTTAATGGGAAAAAGCCGGTAGAGCATGGAGAGCTGGCGGCGTCTGATACTATTGAGCCGACGGCTGATGAAAAGGAATCAGAACCATTATATTCTTTTAAAAGGGTAAATTATGAGAAATATAATAAACTGGAAAATAAATTGTTGGGCTGGGATGAAGACGGGAAGGCTTCAAAAAAGAAGAACAAGAAAAAACAGACAAAGAAGCAGAAAGAACAATTGAAAAAGAAAATGGATGCTCTGATACAAGGAAATATTTGCCGGTTGTTTGATGAAGATGCAATAATTTGTCCGGCGGAGGAAGATAATGCAGATACCCTTGGCAGGATTTGGGCTTTGTACGGGAAACCGGATAATCCAAAATGGTTTGAAGATTTTTGGCATTATACGATACTTGCAAAAAATGGGGAAGACGCTTTTTATCTGGAGCTTTATCAGTATTCGGGCATGCCCTCTATTGGCGGACCGACCAGTGGAATATATAAGGAGAAGGCTGAAATTGCGGCAAAACAGTTGTCAGAGAAAATTTTATCTACACTTCCAGTGGATTATGAATGGAACGGTACATATGAAGATTACGGTATTAGAATGAAATATTATGTGAAGAACGGACAGGCGGGATATGAGGATACATTGTCGGAAGCATTGGAAAAGTACTTTGAAAAGCTGGAGAAGGCAGAAGGAGAGAACGATAAGCAGTAATGAATGCCGTCGGAAGACAGGAGGACTAAAATGTGGACAGATATTGCAGGCTGGGATAAGCCGGGGGAAGAAAATGCGGAAAGAGTTAGTTTGTTTCAAAGGGGAGCGTATCAGAGTGGTAAAATCTCTTTACCGTATCGGTTTTATCAGTGCGGGGAGGAGGGGACATTTCCGCTGGTGGTTTTTCTGCATGGCGCAGATGTTGTGGGAACGGACAATGAGAGTCAGCTTTCCGGTCATGATGTGGGGACGGTATTTGCTGCCTGCGACTGGCAGGAAAAACATCCCTGTCATATCGCGGCACCACAGTATTATTTAGGGATGCACTGGGCGAATCCGGTCATGACGGAGTGTCTGCAGTCATTTGTGGAGTGGATAGCAGAGTACCTAAAAGCGGATAAAGGCAGAATTTATATTTACGGATACAGTGCGGGCGCAATAGGGATTTTTTCTTTATTAAAAAAATATCCGGATTATTATGCTGCTGCTGTCCCGATTTGCGGAGCGACAGGGGGGACGGATATAGAGGCTCTGGCAAAAACACCGATGTGGCTGTTTCATGCAGTGGATGATCCCGTTGTACCTGCTGGAGAAATGAAAATGGGTTTTGGAAAATATAGACATATAGGCTCGCATGTTCTGGCGGAGCAGTTAAAAATGATAGAAGGTTCGGAGATTTATTATACTGAATATCCGAAAGGGGAGATGATGGAGAAATATGGTCTGCATCCGCATTGTAGCTGGGTACTGATGGGACAGGATGAGGAGGCAAAGGAATGGATGTTTTCAAAAAGGCGGAAGTAATTTTTGTGTTTTTGAAATCGAAGAGTTTGAGGAAAGAGAATGAGGATGAAAAAATATTTTGCGGATATCATACATGTAAATGATATATCGGAACCTGAACTGGAAATCTATTCTGCAATGTCGGAAAATCAGTTAAAGCACATCTATGAGCCGAAGGAAGGTGTTTTTATTGCAGAAAGTCCTAATGTGATTATGAGAGCGCTGGATGCAGGATATCTGCCGGAATCTGTATTGGTGGAAACAAGGCAGATAGAGGGGGAAGCAAAAGAGGTGCTTGCGCGTATTTCAGAGATCGTAGATTCGCAGGCATATTATGATAAGGGGAAGGCGGATAAAAGACATGGAGATTTTGAGGCTGAAAAACAGTCGGACGGTTTTAAGATTTATACGGCAGAAGCAGAGATTTTAAAAGATATTACAGGCTTTTACATGGTTCGAGGAATGCTTGCGGTTATGCGAAGAAAGAAGCTAAGCTCTGTGGAGGAAGTCTGTAAGAATGCGGGCAGGATTGCAGTATTAGAGGACATTGTTAACCCGACGAATGTAGGTGCGATCATTCGAAGTGCGGCTGCACTTGGAATAGATGGTGTACTTTTGACACCTGCCTGCTCTGATCCGCTATACAGGCGGGCAGCACGGGTAAGCATGGGAACGGTTTTTCAGATTCCATGGACATTTTTTTTACAGGAACCTTCTGTGAAGGATGAACAAAGCTATATCAGGAAGCTTAAGGAGCTTGGGTTTCAGATTGCGGCAATGGCTCTGGAGGAGAACAGTATTCCGATTGATTCTGTCCGGTTAAAACAGGCGGAAAGATTAGCGATTGTGATAGGAACGGAGGGAGAAGGGCTTCGGAAGGAAACGATTGCAGACTCTGATTTTACAGTTAAAATCCCAATGTATCATCAGGTGGATTCTCTGAATGCAGCGGCAGCAAGTGCAGTGGCATTTTGGGAGCTTGCGGGGAAAGGTTAAGTTTGGATAATCAAATGCGGGTATTTTTATTGATTCGTTACATATGATTATGATATAATGAGCAAAGTGACAATCAAACTTGTTTGAATTGTCACTTTGCGAGTGCCACATGGAGCCGGCAGGCGACATGTTATAATGAATTCATAGATGTTCCTTTTTTTGGATAGTAAAGATAGGGAAATGGAAAGTGAGGGGAAGCAATGCTAAAACTTGGAATACTTTTGCTTGTTGCACTGGTATTAAGCGTATATGGTTTCTGGATGTATGTATACTTTTTTTCAATCGGGTATGGTTTTTCTATTGCCGGAATCGGAATTGCATTACTGGCTATGTTTTATGACCATTTATCCGTGAGTACTATGGTCATGTGTGTACTGTTTATTGTATATGGTCTGCGGCTGGGCGGCTATCTGCTGCTTCGTGAGATCAAGAGTACCGCATACAAAACATTATTAAAAACAGAGTCAAGAGCTAAAGTGGCGGTTGGAGCAAAGTTTGCAATCTGGATCAGTTGTGCGCTTTTATACATGTGTGAATGCGCACCGGTTCTATTCCGCATGGAGACGGGAAAGGCAGATGATGTGTTTGCTGTAGTCGGCATTATTTTTATGGCAGTCGGAATTTTGATGGAATTTTTTGCGGATATTCAAAAGACAAAAGCAAAAAAGGTAAACCCGAAAAGATTTGTGAGTACGGGATTATACCGGCTTGTGAGATGTCCGAATTATTTCGGAGAAATTCTTTTATGGACGGGTGTACTGATTTCGGGACTTAATGTCTATCATACTGTGCTACAGTGGGTGGTTGCATTATTAGGCTATATCGGTATCCTTTATGTGATGTTCAGTGGGACGAGGAGACTGGAGCTTCGACAGGATAAAAATTACGGTGAAGATCCGGAGTATCAGGAATATATTAAGAAAACACCGATTTTGCTGCCGTTTATTCCGTTATACAGCGTGAAAAAGCATAAATGGCTGGTAGCGTAAGTAAAATTCATATGATCGAGGAAGGGGAAACAAATGAAAAAGAGCGAATTTACAGAGCATGTTCTACTGCAGGTGCTTCTGGAGCAGTCGGATTTGAATGTGTTTTGGAAGGATTGCGACAGAAGGTTTCTGGGAGCGAGCAGGAGCTTTTTAGAATACTATGATCTGACAGAAAAGGATATTCTCGGAAAGACGGATGAAGAAATGGGCTGGCATATCAATCCGGAACCGTATCAAAATGACGAATATCAGGTAATTCAAAGTGGGACACCGATTTATGAAAGTGAGGGGAAATGTATTATCAGAGGGCAGGTGCGTCATATTGTTGCAACAAAGTTTCCTGTCCGTAATGAGGATGAAGAAATCATTGGTTTGTGCGGATATTTTCGGGATGTCACGGATCAAAAGGAGGACAAGGACCGGTTGATCACAAAGGCGCATACGGATGATCTTACCGGTCTTGCAAATCGCCGTGGTCTTATGGAAGCCATGAATGAATATGTTGCAGAGTACGAAAAACGGGGCGTGGATTTTGCCGTGATTTTTATAGATGTGAATGGGTTCAAGGAAATGAATCAAGCCTATGGTCATGAGTTTGGAGATAATTATCTGATGATGATCGCAAAGGATTTATTAAAAATCACCGGAAACTCCGAAGTAGTGGCAAGGCTTGGAGGGGATTGTTTTGTGATACTGCGGCAGATTCCAAGAGAGGATACCCCTTCTATGGTCAGTGAAACAATTCTTTCGCTTTTAGACCACATCAGACTTAAACAGAGG
>CADBMH010000190.1 GCA_902795705.1 uncultured Lachnospiraceae bacterium
GAGCCAGCCTCCATCAGCCAAATCATGAACATCCTCCCGGAGCTGAAGAGAAAGAAGTTCTGAAAAATCCTGCATCTGCACTCCATAGCTACCGAAAAGAGAAAGCATTTTTAACAGCATCTTCCTTTTTTCGGACATATCTCCGACAGAAAACAATGCCGCAATGATCCGGGATATCGTTTCCATATATTGCCGCCCGTCCTTTTCATACGGAATCTTTTCTTCTGAAATAGCTGAAAAACCATATTGTTCCGTTAAAGCCGCTGCCGTCTCTAAAGACAGGTGCCCTTTTGCAATCTGCTTTGCAATCAGTTCCAATGCAAGCGTATGTCTGTTTACCCTCTCCGCAATACGATCAATCAGTATCCGTTCCTTTTCTTCCCATATCTTCCCCTGCTCTTCCCATTTGGCATAATACGAAAAAAGGGAATAGATTCCATCACGTTCCCTGATCTCCCGAAGCAAAAACTCCTCCTGCGAATAATCCTCCTGCCCTCTTCTCGTAAGCACAATGACCTTCCAGCCCACATTTATAATATCAAGAAAGGGTTCATCTACCAGTCCGTCATAATCATCAATCACCAAAAGAAGAGTTTTTTCCTCCGCAATTTTTCTGAGTGCAGAAAGCTTTCTTCTAAAATAATCAGAAATATTTTCTTCCTCCGTTTTGTGAATCGTATTGACATAGCATCGTTCATCATCCGCAATCATCCGCTCTAAAGAGCCTTCATAATAAAGATAAATGACCGCATCAAACAATTCCCTCTTTTCTGCAAGATTCGCTTTTACAAGGGTGCTCTTTCCAATCCCTCCCATTCCCGAAATAAACAGACACCTTTTGGAAGCATCCGAAACCCAGCCGTTTAGATATTTACTCTCCTCCTCTCTTCCGAAAAGAGGAAGCTTCTCCGGAAGATAACTGCCGGTCAAAAAAAGTTCTTTCAGATCAGCAACTTTTTCAATCCTCTCCAGCCGCTCTATCACAGGCACCATATCTGCATAACGGTCCTCATACCAGACTGCCAGTGTATGACGAAAAAACCCTGTCAGCTCACGAAATAAAGTATCCTGATAAACTGCCTTTCCATATCGCAGATCTGTAAAATCATATTCCGCAAACGGTGCCTGCGCCTGTGCATCCGCACATTTTCCAAAAACCAGATAATAGAACAGGGCACCTATCGCAAATACATCCGTATGCATTCCGATTTCATAATAATTCCTAAGCCTCTGTTCCGGTGCGGCAAACCCTTCTGAATAGGAAAATCTATATTCATCCAGACTCTCCTTCTTCGAAAGCGGAATCAAAGAATCAAAGTCAAACAACTGCACTGCTCCGCCCATCCCCTGCAACACGAAAACATTCTCCGGCTTTAAATCCAAATATAAATATCCTCTATCATGAAGTCGTTTTAATAGCACTGCCACATTCTTCACGATTCCTGCTGCTTCTTTTATTGATGAGATATATTCCAAAGCAAGCACCCTCCCCTCTGCATAGGAAGACACCATATAGAGCGTATGATTTGCTTCATACAGATTAAATATATTTACTGTAAAATTTGTCAACCCTGCAGTCCGGAATATTTCATTGTTGATTTCAAATGATTTACGAAATATCTTCTTTGCATGTTCAAAAGCCGTTCTCTGATTTTTCGGGACTGAAATTTCCCCGGAAGCCTCCCTGACTAACTGTAGCGCATACGGAAAACATTCTTTGATCCGCACCGGCATCCTCATACCGGAATGGTTCCGATAATATCCCTCATATACAATACAAGACCCGCCCCGTCCGATTTCCTTTTCAATTACATAAGAAACACTGCCGCCCTCTGTTGTTTGAAAACAAAGCGTTATATTCTTTTCAAGTACACTTCTCTGATCCATCTCTTTTCCCTTTCTGCTTCCCCTTCTTATTTTATCCTCTTTCTTGTGCATGTTTTCTGCACATAATCAAGTTGCTGAATATTTCTCATAAAACAACTCCTGCATAAATTCCCGAAACGAAAGCAAAGGAAATTCGCTGTTGACCAAAGAATACAAAATAGTCCAGTCAAATGGATTTCCAATATACAGAAGTGGATATCCTGCATCCAAAAGATAGGTATTGAGCACCCTTTCACATCTTGGCAGATCACCGCCGGTACTATCATAATGACCTCTTTCTAATGCCAGACTTACCCAGTATTTATAAAACACCAGAAGTATTAATATTTTTCTTACTCTTTCATAGGAAACAAGTTCTCCGTTTAAAATTTTGTTCAGGCCATCCCTGTCCGGAAAAGAGAACTCTGCCAAAGGATGCAGCATCGGATTATCCCTCAAAATCGGTTTTAAAGAACGATCCGTTTTAAGCACAGAAATTTGATCACCGGATAATCCCAAAATCTGCAGATAAATCTTCCATAAAGAATCTCTTTTTTCCTGACCGGATAATTTTTCATTTTCTCCTAAAACAAACGGACGGTACAATCTTTTTCGTTCCTTTTCCGCAAGTCCGGCCTCTCCGGCAATTTCTTTCCATACATTCTGTATGTAGCGATAAGCGGTCACATTACGATAGCCAAACATTTCTATATTTCGTTCAAAAAATTGCTTTAATTCTTCCGGATTTTGAATCTTCTGAATTTCCTCCGTGATCACAGAAGTATAGATTGTTTTCGTTTGCGTACTCTTCTTTTTCTCATTTTCATTTTTCAAAGCCACTCCGGCTTTCTTCATCGATAAAACACCGGAATCCCCGTTGTTCCGTTTCTGAATATCCTCATATAAACTTACTGCTTCTTCATAACGATACCCATGCGACAGGGAAAAGAAGCAAACAATATCCCAAACGGAATGAAGATCAAACCCCCGCTGCAGACAAACCTTCCTAAAAAAATCATCTGATTCCTCTACATCTAATGAAAAGGCAAAACAAATCTGAAAAGCCGTCTTCCTTTCAATCCTTTTATACTCCGTGAACCATTTTCTCATATTTCTTGGCGGTTTGATTCCTGCCTCTTTAAAAGTATGATTCAAAAAAAGTATTTTCTTTTCTACCGTTTCCCTCTCTCCAATAGTTCCCCGCGAAACCAAAAACGCATCCATTGCTTCATCAAACCTCCGAAACAGCTTTGCATTTTCCAAAAGCTCTTCTTTATAGTCCTTATCCTCAGAAAAGAGCTCATAACTTCTTTCTTCTAGAAAATGTGTATATCGTCCCATTTTTTCCTCCGCGCTGTCTGAAAATTCAAATAATTTCCTATTGAATAAAAATCGCCCAGACCTTACGGTCCGGACGATTTTCTCAAGAGATTTTTAAAGTCCCCAAACAATCTATCCCGCTTTATTGAAAGCCTGTTTTTTTTGCTTCCCGTCCTCTCACCCTGGTAATATAACATGTGCGCAGCATTTTTATGCAATACACCCTGTCATATTAGATCAAGTCCTCATAAAGCTTTGTAATGTCCTCTACAGATGTTTCCTTCGGATTACCCGGTCTGCATGCATCATCATACGCAGACTGTGCAAGGAAAGGAATGTCTTCCTTCTTAACAATTTCTTTCAAATCTGCAGGAATTCCGACATCCGTTGACAGCTGCTGTACTGCATCCACCGCTGCCTTTCTGTACTCTTCCTGAGACATGCTCTCCGTGCCTTCGACACCCATTGCCTTTGCAATATCACGATACTTCTCACCGGTTGCTTCTGCGTTATATGCCATAACTGTCGGCAGAATAATCGCATTCGCTACACCGTGTGGTGTATCATAGAGTGCTCCTAAAGGATGTGCCATGGAATGTACCAGTCCAAGACCTACATTCGAAAATCCCATACCGGCTACATACTGACCAAGCGCCATGCCTTCGCGTCCTTCCGGATCATTATCTACTGCACCTCTCAGTGATCTTGCAATAATCTCAATCGCTTTTAAATGAAACATGTCAGAAAG
This sequence comes from uncultured Lachnospiraceae bacterium, assembly GCA_902795705.1. Classification (GTDB taxonomy): domain Bacteria; phylum Bacillota; class Clostridia; order Lachnospirales; family Lachnospiraceae; genus Butyribacter. Next base: position 3,935 of record CADBMH010000190.1, read on the forward strand.
TTCCCAAGCTCCTGCTGTGATATATCCTTCAATTGCATGTGTCAATGCATCCATACCTGTCGCTGCTGTGAGTCCCTTAGTCATGGAAGACATCATATCTGAGTCGATAAACGCTACAACCGGAATATCATGCGGATCCACACAAACCATCTTACGGTTATTCTCAGCATCTGTGATAACATAGTTGATTGTCACCTCTGCTGCAGTTCCTGCTGTGGTAGGTACTGCTAAAATAGGTACAGATTTATTTTTTGTATCTGCCACACCCTCTAAGCTGCGAACATCTGCAAACTCAGGATTGTTGATAATAATACCAATTGCCTTTGCCGTATCCATGGACGAACCGCCACCAATTGCAACAAGATAATCCGTTCCGGCATTCTTAAATGCCTCTACTCCGGTCTGCACATTCTCAATCGTCGGATTCGGTTTAATATTAGAATATAATTCATATGCAAGATTATTTTTATCTAATACATCTAATACTTTCTTTGTAACCCCAAATTTTACTAAGTCCGGATCGGAACACACAAAAGCCTTTTTAAATCCCCTCGCCTTTACTTCATCAGCAATGCTCTCAATCGCACCTGCTCCATGATAAGATGTTTCATTTAAAATAAATCTGTTTACCATAAATAAAAAAACCTCCTTTTCACACAAAAAAACAATATCAACAAATTTGCTAACCCTGTCCGCTTTATCTGCTTTTCCTCCGGACAGGTTTTTATTACTTATTAGTATACTAAGAACAAAGCAAAAATGCAATCATTTTTTATCAATATTTCACAAAAAATATATATTTTTTTGTCGTTTTTTCTATTTCTTGTACAATTTCGCCATTTTTTACCTTTTTTCACTTTGTTTTTCTCCACATAGTAACTTTCAAAAAACAAATACCATTTACAAATCATTTTCTGCTATAACTCGAATCTCATTTTTAATCGGATGTACAATTCCTTCTCTTTCCACATATACATAATAGGTATCTGTGCCAAAGTCATGAAGAGATACCACAAACGGAAACTTCACATTTCGCTTTATCATATCGGAATAATCCTGTACATAAGCATGCGTTTCTCCAACAAAATAAATCCGATCGATTGAACCCGGCAAAATAGAACTGATAAATAATTCCTCACACATGAGAACTGTACTGAAATACTGCCTTTCAATTCTATCCTCCGAAATTTCCGGCAGCTTCCCTTCAAAAATTTCCGGTGCCTTTAACGTCCCGAAAATAACATCTTTAGAAACCGGTACACTTTCCCCATAAGAAGCAATGTTCGGTTCAAACTCCCAAACGCTGTTGATTGCCTTTGTTGTATATAAATTTCTCATCTCTTTGCCTGTTTCTCTGTCAAATTCCGTGATCCGCCCTTTTTTCCCTTCCACAAGCTCTGCTAAAATACCGGAACACAAAAGAAGTTCTTTCTCGTTTTTTGAAAAAAAAGCACTTCCATGAAAACTGATCTTTTGATAGGAATACTCCGAGAGCGTCTGAAACCTTTTTTCCTCCTCATTAATCCTGAGAAAAACAAAATCAGAATCTTTTCCATCCTCCGGGAAAATCGGCACATCTCCATTTGCCTTAAACTGAAAAACACCTATTTTGATATCAGCCTCTGCCTCCCCATCATAAACAGCAGCAAAATCCGGCTTAAAACAGACACTTTCATTCGGTCTGTCCCCTGAGAGAAGAAAATTCTTCACCGGGTTGTCCTGCCATATTAATTCCGGTGCTAAAACCCAGACAATTTCTTTTGTCTCCCAGACAAATTCAAAAACCGTGTGCAGCCTTTTTAACACAACAACCAATTTCCCCCGGCAAAATGTAATAGTCGAAATATGAACCCAATCCTCTTTCGTTCTGTAGCCATCTCCAAAAAGCTCTGTCATTTCACAGCTCTGTTTTAATTTCCCGCTCTTTTGGTCAATTTCAACAATCTTGTCCATGATATGCTCCTCATCCGAAGATGTAACCATAAAGAAGGACTCCTCTGACTGTGTCACAGCACCGGAAAGCGGCATATCCAAAAGATAGGTTCTGTATATTCTTCCCATATAATCCATCTCATGATATCTGCACGGTACGACTTTTCCCTTCCCACCTTTCCGGTTTGCTGTCCGGTCCTCATACAAGAAATGTCCGTTTCCGATCGGAATCATACCGATACTATTCGTCCGAAGCTGAATGGAATATCGAATTTTTCCCTGAATATCCACCACCAATGGATTAAAAGACACTCCGTTGATCAAAAGAAACGGAAAAGTCGTAACTTTTTTTCCATCAGATGTAATATTTTCTCCCAGAACATCCCGGATTTTTTTTGGTGTATCTGAAACATAAATTCTCAGATCACGGCGTTTAACCACCTCGCCCTCATGATCAATCATTTCTAATTCCAATCGGTTACTACGCTCTAAATACAGCCCCAGAATCGGTACACGATGACGTGTCGTATATTCTGTTTCGCCAATAAAATCCGTTTCCGGAACATCCCCGACCACACGGTAACGAATTTTCGTTTCCTGACTGGAGTTAAACAATAAAAGTGCAGATTGTTTCACAATATCATAGGGATTTGGAATCACCAAAAGATGGCCAAATGTATACATATGGCTATCTAATATTTTTTCATAGGCATAGTCCCTGAGCTGAGTCAGATAAGCCTGCTGCGGCACCTTCTGCATCGGTGTTTTCACACGCCGGTCCCTTAAATCAATCACTTCATTTTCATAGGTCCTATCTAACTTTCTGAGATCACTTTCACTATAAGTGGTCTTCGTCCCATGCTTAACATCCACAAAATGTCTCCGGATAAAATTCATATACAGCCTCCTGCTATATTTTCATACTAAGCTGAATCCTCTGCTTCTTTAAATCTACACTTAAAACCTTGACATCTACGATATCACCGACACTGACCACCTCTAACGGATGCTTTACAAATCTCTCCTTAGAAAGCTCCGAAACATGTACCAGTCCGTCCTGATGTACACCAATATCCACAAAAGCTCCAAAATCAATCACATTTCTGACCGTTCCCTTTAGGATCATGCCTTCCTTCAAGTCCTTCATCTCCAGAACATCTGTCCTTAAAATCGGCTTCGGCATTTCATCACGCGGATCTCTTGCCGGTTTTTCCAACTCCTTAATGATATCCGTCAATGTAATTTCACCGATTCCGAGTTCTTCTGCCATCTTTGTTTTATCTTTTACCTTTTTCATAATGCCGGGTACATTTTTTCCAGACTTTTCCTCTTTATTATCTGCATCTAAAGAAATTGCCTGTTCTCCAAACGCTTTCGCAAATGCTGCTCCAAACGCCGTGCCGGTATTGTGCACTTTAAATTCCTGCTTTTTCTCCTTCTTCTCCGGTTTTTTCATCGCTCCTGCTGACTTTTTGGCAATTTCCGTTTGAAGTGTTTTCACATCTGCCATCGTCATCGAAAGCTTTTCCAAAAGCTTCTCTGCAGCAGCATAGGATTCCGGATGTACACTGGTCGCATCAAGCGGATTATCCCCATCCTGTATTCTCATAAATCCCGCACATTGTTCATATGCCTTTGGCCCAAGTTTTGGTACATTTAATAATTCTTTTCTGTTTTTAAATTTCCCGTTTTCCTCTCTGTATGCTACAATGTTTTTGGCTATCGTTTTAGAAATTCCCGAAATATATTCTAACAACGAAGCAGATGCCGTATTCAGATCTACTCCTACTTTGTTTACGCAATCCTCTACCACACCTGTCAGGGCTTCCGACAGCTTCTTTTGATTCATGTCATGCTGATACTGCCCGACACCGATCGACTGAGGATCAATTTTAACAAGCTCTGCGAGCGGATCCTGCAGTCTTCTTGCAATACTTGTTGCACTTCTCTGTCCGACATCGAACTTCGGAAATTCCTCCGTAGCCAGTTTACTTGCCGAATAAACCGAAGCTCCCGCCTCATTTGTAATAATATATTGAACCGGTTTCTTGATCTCCTTTAACATATCCGCTACAATCTGTTCCGACTCTCTGGATGCTGTTCCGTTTCCTATTGAAATCAATGAAATATCATAGCGGTCAATCATTGTTTTGACAATGCGCTTTGCGTCCTCCACCTTATTCTGAGGTGCGGTCGGATAGACCACAGCAGTCGCTAACACCTTTCCGGTTGCATCCACGGCAGCCAGCTTACAGCCTGTCCGGAATGCCGGATCCCAGCCAAGTACATTTTTCCCCGCAATCGGAGGCTGCATCAAAAGCTGTTCTAAATTCTTTCCGAATACCTTGATTGCACCATCCTCTGCCTTTTCCGTCAGATCATTTCGAATCTCACGCTCGATTGCGGGTGCAATCAGCCTTTTGTAGCTATCCTCTGCCGCTTCCCGAAGCAGCTCGCCGATTCGTTCGTTGTCTCCCGTGATTACCTTTGTTTCAAGATATCTTAAAATCCTCTCCTCCGGTGCCTCCATCTTCACAACCAGATACTTTTCCTTTTCTCCGCGGTTCAAAGCCAAAACTCTATGACCGGCAACCTTATTCACAGCTTCCTGATAGTCATAATACATCTCATATACGGATTGTGCCTTTTCATCCTTCGCTGTAGAAATCAGTAATCCCTCTTCAAAAGTCAGATTACGGATATAACTCCTATATTCTGCATTATCGGAAATCTCCTCTGCAATGATATCCTTTGCCCCGGCAAGAGCCTCATCTACAGAAGCCACCTCTTTCTCTTCTGAAATAAATCGCTCTGCCTCTTTTTCAATATCCACAGAACGCTCATCTGCCAAAAGAATCTCTGCCAGTTCCTCTAAACCTTTTTCCTTAGCAACAGTTGCCCTTGTCCGTCTTTTCGGACGATACGGACGATACAGATCATCTACAACCACCTGTGTCTCTGCTGCTAAAATCTGCGCCTTGAGTTCTTCGGTCAGCTTGCCCTGTTCCTCAATACTTGCAATAACCTGTTCCTTCTTTTCTTCCAAATTTCTAAGATATTGTAATCGTTCATGCAGATTACGAAGCTGTTCGTCATCCAAAGAACCATGTGCTTCCTTTCGGTATCTTGCAATGAACGGAATTGTATTTCCCTCATCGATCAGCTTTACAACAGCCTCTACCTGCCATTCTTTAATCGTTAATTCATCCGCAATTTTCTTATTAATGTTCATTTCCTGCCTCCATTCGCTTTCTTTTCCGGTTTTATCGCACTCTTCCCACTCACACGGCACATCCGGCAAAACCGAAAATGAATTATGCACCTATACGCACAAAAAGGGAAGCGTTTGCCGCTTCCCTTGACATTCTAAATTTTTCGCGACAACTAAAACCACCTTAACGGTCTGCCTTTTCATTTTTCTATAAAGGATAATACTACTCCTCTAACGAAAATGCATCATGCACCGCCTGCGCAGCAGGCTCTGCATATTTTTCATCGATCAGAACAGACACACGAATCTCAGAAGTAGAAATCTGGCGGATATTGATGCCTGCATCATAGAGTGCCTCAAACATCTTTGCTGCGACTCCCGGATTGCTCATCATACCGGCTCCGACAATAGAAACCTTCGCCACATCCTTCACCATCTTGATATTGTCGCATTTTAAACTGGTATCCCCATGGCGTTCCAGGGTCTCCATCGCTATATCTGCCATATCCTCTGTCACAGTAAAGCTGATATCCTGACTTTCGCCATGCTCTACGGACTGTAAGATCATATCTACATTTACATTGTGATTTGCTAAATGATGGAATAATTTGAATGCCACACCCGGCTTATTCTCTAATCCTTCTACTGCAAAATGCACCACATTTTTGTCGGTAGCAACTCCGCTGACTAACATCTTCTCCATCTTATTGTCCTCCTTCACTACTGTCCCTTCGTTTGTATTTAAACTTGAACGTACGACCAACTGCACTCCGTATTTCTTTGCCATTTCCACAGAACGGTTATGCAAAACTCCCGCTCCCAGGCTCGCAAGCTCTAACATCTCATCGTAAGTGATTTCACTGAGTTTACGGGCATTCGGTACTACTCTGGGATCTGCAGTAAACACACCATCCACATCCGTATAGATTTCACAGGCATCTGCATTTAAAGCTGCCGCAAGAGCAACTGCAGTCGTATCGGAGCCGCCCCTGCCAAGTGTCGTATAATCATTATATTTATTGATTCCCTGAAATCCCGTGATTACCACGATCCGGCGATTATCCAACTCATAGCGGATTCGTTTTGCATCAATTTTTCGAAGTCTTGCATTTCCATAATCCGAAGTCGTATGCATTGCTACCTGAAATGCATTAAGAGAAACTGCAGGAACCCCTAAAGAATCCATCGCCATTGCCATCAGTGCCACAGATGTCTGCTCCCCTGTTGTAAGCAGCATATCCAGTTCCCTTTTATGCGCTTTCGGATTAATATCCTTTGCCATATCCAAAAGTACATCGGTTTGTTTTCCCATTGCAGAAAGGACAACGACAACCTGATGCCCTTCTCTGTAATCCTCAATACAACGTTTTGCCACATTGAAGATCCGTTCCTTGTTTGCAACAGAAGTACCTCCAAACTTTTTCACTATTAACATTGTTTTTTATGCCTCCATTCTGCATAGAAGCTGTTTTTTAAGCAGCCACAGAAATTATTTTCTTTTAAGGCTATCTCTAACAGCTCTCTAATCTTCCTTTTCTAATAATTTACTCATCAGAGTATATCCATGTTCCACAACAATGCCGCTTTTCTTCGCATCTGCTTCATTATATAAGCCATCAAATTTCTTTTCCTCTCTGCTGTCATATAAGAGATACGGAATCGGATCTGATGTATGTGTTCTTTTCGAAATCGGCGTCGGATGATCCGGCATTAACAAAAGCCGGTAAGGTTCCCCTGATTCATCTAACTTCTTCACTACCGTAGACAATACTTTTTCATCCAGATATTCGATCGCCTTGACCTTTCGCTCCAGACTTCCCTGGTGCCCCATCTCGTCCGGTGCCTCCATATGGATATATACAAAATCATAGCCATCTTCTAAAAGCACCTTTACTGCGGCATCTGCCTTTCCTTCCCAGTTTGTCTCCAAAGTTCCTGTAGCACCCTCAACATCTATATTTTTCATCTCCGCTCCGACTGCTATTCCTTTTAGCAGATCTACCGCAGAAATCATTGCACCCTTTTTTCCGAATTTTCCTTCAAAGGAATCCAGGGCAGGCTTTGTCCCTGCTCCCCAGAACCACAGTGAGTTTGCCTTATTCAGTCCTTTTTTTGCACGCTCCACATTGATCGGGTGATTATTTAAAATATCATAGCTTTTTTTCATCATCTCACGAAGCTTTTCATCCTGCGGAAGATGCTCACCAATCACCTGTCCTAATACATCATGCGGTGCCGTCAGCTCCACAACCTCACCATTTTTCCAGATTGTCAGATGCCTGTAGCTCGTACCGACATAAAATTGATAAATTTCATCATTTAATTCTTCCTGTATTGCTTTGATAAGCACCGCTGCATCCTCTGTAGAAATCTCTCCGGAGCTGTGGTCGATAATTGTCTTTTCCTCGTAAGGAAGCTCATCATCCGATACCGTTACAATATTGCACCGGATCGCAATATCCGTATCCTCCATCGGCACGCCGATACTAAGCGCCTCTAAAGGAGACCGCCCCGTATAATATTTTCTCGGATTATATCCGAGTACCGCCAGATTTGCAGTATCGCTTCCCGGACTCATTCCTTCCGGAATGGTATGAACCAGACCGATTTCCGATTTTTTTGCCAATGCATCCATTGCAGGTGTCTTTGCATACATGAGCGGCGTCTGCCCATCAATCTGAGGTACCGGCTCATCTGCCATTCCGTCACCTAAAACTACTAAATACTTCACTCTGAATTCCCTCTTCCTGATTTTTTTCTGCACAATTTCATCCTAAAATCTTTTCACTGAGTTTTCCTTTGTCTCAGTAATTTCCATTTTCTTTATAATGCTATACGAATCCTGTTGATCACATTCCCAAGCTTCTCCGCTGCCTTTTCAAACTTCCCTTCCGAAATCTCATCAAGCACAAAAGCATATTCGTCAGAAAAGCCTGCATCCACCTCATCCACTGTACCAAATACTTCTTTTACCTTGTTTTCATTCTCTGCCCTGCTCCCGCTCAGACGAACAAAAAACATATTTTTCACTTCGTCGCTTGGGATCAGACCTAATTTTTCATGAGACCATAACGTCTTCATATTAACATCAACATGCTTCGCTTCCTCGATGACATCGGAAACCACTGCACTCGCTGTCGCTAATTTGCCGGCTCCCTGTCCATAAAACATCACATCACCGACCATATTGCCCTTTACCAGAATCGCATTGTATACTCCGTCCACGCTGTATAAAGGATGATCCGGATATACCAGAACCGGTGCTACCATTGCACTTACACGATCCCCTTCCTTTTTACTGGAGCCGAAAATCTTAATTTTTGCGGAAAGCTTTTTCGCATATGCAACATCTCTCTCTGTGATTTTCGTAATCCCCTCTGTATAAATATCCGAGAAATCAAGCTGTTTTCCATATGCTAACGATGTCAGGATCGCAATCTTTCTGCAGGCATCATGTCCTTCCACATCTGCTGTCGGATCCGCTTCCGCATATCCCTTTTCCTGCGCATCCTTTAAAACATCATCAAATGCCGAACCGTTATTTGTCATTTCAGTTAAAATATAATTTGTCGTACCGTTTAAAATTCCGGAAATTTCCAAAATCTCATCCGGAGCCAGAGAAACCTTTAATGGGCGGATAATCGGAATTCCACCGCCTACACTTGCTTCAAACAGAAAGTTCACATGATGGCTTTCCGCAATTTCCAAAAGTTCCGGACCATAATCCGCCACTAAAGCCTTATTTGAAGTGCAGACGCTTTTTCCGCTTTCCAAAGAAGCTTTTACAAATTCATATGCCGGATGTACTCCTCCCATTGTCTCAACGACAATCTGCACCTCCGGATCATTTTTGATTTCTTCAAAATCATGCACCAGAATATCCTGCACCGGATCTCCCGGAAAATCTCTCAGATCAAGGACAGACTTTACCTTGATTTCTTCGCCTGCTCTTTTTTTAATCAGCTCCGCATTCTCCCGGATGATCTCTACTACTCCGGAACCCACGGTGCCATATCCTAATACACTTACATTAATCATGTTTACCTCCATGCTTTATTTTTCACTCTTGTTTACTCTGCCAGGCTAAATATGCATTGATAAAAGGATCAATATTACCATCCATAACTGCCTGCACATTTCCCACCTCGGCATTTGTCCTGTGATCCTTTACCATCGTATAAGGCTGCATGACATAGGACCGGATCTGACTCCCAAATCCGTTATCCATGACCTCACCGCGAATGCCGTTTGCCTTATCGAGCTGCTCCTGCTTTTTTAACATATAAAGCTTTGCCTTTAACATCTGCATTGCCTTATCCTTGTTCATATGCTGACTTCGTTCATTCTGACACTGCACTACGATTCCTGTCGGGAAATGCGTAATACGGATTGCAGATGATGTTTTATTAATATGCTGCCCGCCTGCACCACTGGAACGATAAGTATCAATTCGAATATCGTCATCATTTACCTCGATATCCAAATCCTCTTTAATATCCGGCATCACATCACAGGAAACAAAAGAGGTCTGTCTTTTTCCTGCCGCATTAAATGGAGAAATCCTCACCAGGCGGTGTACCCCATGCTCTGATTTCAGATATCCATAGGCATTCAGACCATTGATCTGCAGTGTCATGGACTTGTACCCTGCCTCATCTCCATCTAAGAAGTCTAAAACTTCTACTTCAAATCCTTTTTTCTCTGCCCACCGCCTGTACATCCTGGTCAGCATGCTCGCCCAGTCACAGCTCTCTGTACCACCGGCACCTGCATGTAATGTCAGAATGGCATTTTCCTTATCATATTCATCGGAAAGCAGGGTTTCGATACGAAGGTCTTCAAATTTCGATTCAAATTCCTGAAAGCTTTCTTCAATCTCAGCAGCCAGACTTTGATCTTCCTCTTCCTCACCAAGCTCGATCAGAGTCAACATATCCTCTCTGTCCGTGCAAAGCGCTTCATATCGCTCAATCGTATCCTTTAGCTTTTTACATTCCTGAACTACTGCCGTGGACTTGTCCGGATTATCCCAAAATCCGGGTTCCTCCATCGTCTTTTCTAATTCCTCCACTCTGTCCCTTTTCCCTGCAAGGTCAAAGTGAATCCCCCATTTCAAGCAATGGTTTCTCATAATTCGATAATGCCAGACGCATATTGTCGAATTCTACCATCTTACTCACCTCTTTCTCTTATCTGATCAATATCGGAACACACGGTTCCATATCCTCTTTTATCATAAAGCCTTTCTAAAATTTCTTTCCGCAGCACATCTTATATTTCTTCCCGCTGCCGCAAGGACACGGATCATTTGGCTGGATTTTCTTTCCTTCCCTGCGCTTTGGCGCCTTCTGTAATGACTCGTCCTTGTTGGTTCCGGTCGGCTTCGCTACCTGTTCACGCTCAACCTTCTGCTCGATCTGAACATGCATGAGTGCCCTGACCGTATCCTCCGAAATTGCATCAATCATTTCATTAAACATATCAAAGCCGGCAAACTTGTATTCTACAACCGGATCTCTTTGTCCAAATGCCTGTAATCCGATTCCCTGACGAAGCTGATCCATATCATCAATATGATCCATCCATTTCCGGTCGATTACCTTTAATAAGATAATCCGCTCTACCTCACGGATCTGATCAGGATCCGGAAATTCGGACTCTTTGACTTTATAAACCCTCACAGCATCTTCCTTTAACTGCTGCATCAGTCCATCCCGCTTCATGTGCTTTTTCTGCTCCTCGGTAAGCGTGATCTTTTTCATCGGTATAATCGGAAGAAGCGCATTATTTAATTCCTGTAAATCCCAATCCTCTGCCGGTGCATCCTCTCCAATGATCCCTCCGACATATTTTTCCACGACATCCGTGATCATCTTATAAACGGTATCCCGCATGCTCGCCCCGTCAAGCACCTGACGACGCTCTTTGTAGATTACTTCACGCTGCTCATTGTTTACACGGTCAAATTCCAAAAGATTTTTACGGATACCGAAGTTATTTCCTTCAATCTTTTTCTGTGCACTCTCAATCGCATTCGACAGCATCTTATGCTCAATCTGCTCTCCGTCCGGCATTGCATTGAAAAGTCCCATCAATCGTTCCGAACCGAACAGACGCATTAAATCATCTTCTAATGAAATATAAAAACGGGATTCACCCGGATCTCCCTGACGACCTGCACGACCACGAAGCTGATTATCAATACGACGGGATTCATGCCTCTCTGTACCGATGATCTTTAATCCGCCCAGCTCCTTCACTCCGTCGCCAAGCTTGATATCCGTACCACGACCTGCCATATTCGTCGCGATTGTCACAGCCCCTCTCTGGCCTGCATCGGCAATGATCTCTGCTTCAAGCTCATGGAACTTTGCATTCAAAACCTTATGCGGAATCCCTTTCTTCTGAAGCTGCCTGCTTAAGAACTCCGAAGTATCAATAGTAATCGTACCTACAAGAACAGGCTGTCCCTTTTCATGTGCTTCAACAATATCTGCCACTACTGCAGCAAATTTCTCATTTTTCGTTTTGTATACGGCATCATTATAGTCCACACGAACAACCGGAAGATTCGTAGGAACCTCCACGACATCCATTTCATAGATCTCACGGAACTCTTTTTCCTCGGTAATCGCTGTACCGGTCATACCGGATTTTTTCTCATATTTATTAAAGAAATTCTGGAAGGTGATCGTCGCTAAGGTTTTGCTCTCTCTTTTCACCTTTACATGCTCTTTTGCTTCAATTGCCTGATGAAGTCCGTCCGAGAAACGACGTCCCGGCATAATACGTCCGGTAAACTCATCTACGATCAGAACCTCGTCATCCGTCACGACATAATCCTTATCCCTAAACATCAGGGAATGCGCCCTGAGAGCCAGATTAATGTTATGCTGAAGCTCTAAGTTGTCCGGATCTGCCAGATTTTCCACCTGGAAGAATTTCTCTGCCTTTCTGACACCCTCCTCCGTCAGATTAACATTCTTGTCCTTTTCATCCACAACATAGTCTCCGGTCTCCTGCTCCTCTTCATTCATCAAAAGATCCATTTTAGAAAGCTCTTTTGCCGTACCACGCTCCAACTGTTTCACGAAGATATCACATGCTTCGTAAAGCTTTGTGGACTTTCCGCTGGAACCCGAAATGATAAGCGGGGTTCTCGCCTCATCGATCAGTACCGAATCCACCTCATCAATAATCGCATAATGAAGGGTTCTCTGCACTAATTCTTCCTTATATACCACCATATTATCACGCAGATAATCAAATCCCAGTTCATTATTCGTCGCATAAGTGATGTCACAGGCATATGCCGCCCTGCGTTCGTCGTTATCCATATCGTTTAAGATCACGCCGACGGTAAGGCCTAAAAACTCGTGAACCTTTCCCATCCACTCCGCATCACGCTTTGCCAGATAGTCATTGACCGTCACAATGTGTACGCCCTTCTCCTCCAGAGCATTCAAATATGCCGGAAGAGTCGATACGAGAGTTTTTCCTTCACCGGTACGCATCTCCGTGATACGTCCCTGATGCAGTATCACACCACCGATGAGCTGAACCCTGTAGTGTCTCATATTAAGGACTCGGGTTGCTGCTTCCCTGACCGTCGCATATGCCTCCGGCAAAATATCATCCAAGGTCTCCCCTTCTGCCAGACGCTTTTTAAATTCCGGCGTCTTTGCCTTTAATTCCTCATCGGTAAGTTTTTCATATTCCGGTCCAAGTGCTTCGATCTTATCTACGATCGGAATGATCCTTTTTACTTCACGCTCACTATGCGTTCCAAAAACCTTGCTAAATAAGCTCATGTTATCTGCTCCTAACCATAATATAAAATAAAAGAGTGGCTACAAAAACAAGCCACCCTAAAGTATAGCATGAAAAGGACACAAAATCAAGAAACAAGTGATTTTTCTTTTACTCTATCTGCCAGTCGATCGGTTCCACTCCGTGTTCTTCCAAAAAAGCATTTGCCTGACTGAAGTGCCTGCAACCGAAAAAGCCACGGTAAGCTGACAGCGGACTCGGATGCGGCGCCTTTAAGACCAGATGCTTCGGATTGGTAAGCATCGGAATCTTGCTCTGGGCAGGTCTGCCCCATAAAAGGTACACAATCGGTCTGTCCTCCCGATTGACTGCCTCCAGAATCGCATCCGTAAACTGCTCCCACCCCTTGCCCTGATGGGAATTTGCCTGATGTGCGCGTACCGTCAGAACAGTATTAAGCAAAAGAACACCCTCCTCTGCCCATTTTTTCAGATAGCCATGATTCGGGATTGTACAGCCCAGATCATCATGCAGCTCCTTGTAGATATTCTGCAGTGACGGCGGAATCTCCGGCTGACTTTTCGGTACGGAAAAGCTGAGTCCATGTGCCTGATTCACATTATGATACGGATCCTGTCCTAAGATCACCACCTTCACCTTATGTAACGGCGTAAGATGCATCGCATTAAAAATATCATCTGCAGGCGGATACACAACTACACGGCTGTATTCACCTTTTACAAATTCAAATAATTTCGCATAATACGGCTTTTGAAACTCCGGCTGCATCGCCTCTAACCAGTCACCGGTCAACATTCCCATATCCAGACTCCTCCTACCTATAAAGAACAAAATTTCATTTTTTATCAAAACCACTCAACCATTTTAAGCTTTACTTCCTTATTAAAAACCATGTCAAAGTCTCACACTGATTCCTTCTTTTCTAAGATATTCTTTTACTTCCCGTATCTCTAATTCTTTATAATGAAACAGCGACGCAGCAAGCACCGCATCGGCATTTGCTATCGTAAAAGCATCCCTGAAATGCTCTAATTTTCCCGCGCCGCCCGATGCGATCACCGGTATCGAAACATTGTCAGAAATGATTTTAGTAAGCTCCAGGTCATATCCTGCCTTTGTTCCGTCACAGTCCATACTGGTCAATAAAATCTCACCTGCACCAAGTTCATCTGCCTTCATCGCCCACTCTACTGCGTCAATTCCCATATCTACACGTCCGCCGTTTTTATAGATATTCCAGCCCGTTCCGTCCTCGCGCCTTTTCGCATCAATTGCCACTACGACACATTGGCTTCCAAACTTCATCGCCGCTTCGGAAATAAGAGTTGGATTTAAGATTGCAGCCGAATTTACAGACACCTTATCTGCTCCCTCTCTTAAAACCACTTTAAAATCCTCGATCGTTCGTATCCCGCCCCCGACTGTAAACGGGATAAAAACCGTCTCTGCCACCCGGTGGACCATATCGATTTTCGTAGCTCTTGCATCTGAAGATGCCGTAATATCCAAAAAGACCAACTCATCTGCTCCTGCCTCCCCATAGGCAGCCCCGACTGCCACAGGATCCCCGGCATCCCTTAAATCCACAAAATTCACGCCCTTCACAACACGCCCGTTATTCACATCCAGACAGGGAATAATTCTTTTCGTAAACATAAACTCCTCCATAAAATACGAATATTTTCGTTACTGATCACCGTCACTCTTTTTCATGCTGCGAATGCAGCAGCTCAGTGCTTCAACTCCCAACGAGGATTTCGCAGCACAAACTTGCTGGAGTAAAAATTTTATCACTCTTTACAAGTAGAAAAATTCGAATCCATCAAGATAATGCACAAAAATTCCGCAAAATCTGCAGTCCCACATCACCACTTTTTTCCGGATGGAACTGACAGGCAAAAACATTTTCATGCTCTACCGATGCATGTACCGTTGTAATGTATTCTGTCATTGCCGCCACATCCTCTTCCTTCTCTGCCTGCAGATAATAAGAATGAACAAAATAGACATAGGGATTCTCTTTCAGTCCCCGAAAAAGCCTTCTCCCTTCTTTGATTTCTAAAGAATTCCAGCCCATATGCGGAATTTTATACCCCGTCTTTTCCGGAAACCGCACAATTCTCCCAGGCA
>CADBMH010000191.1 GCA_902795705.1 uncultured Lachnospiraceae bacterium
ATTATTTCTTCTCTTCACCAGACTACAAAAAAAGACAGCCTTTTGTCTGTCCCTTTTTTGTCACATTCAACATTATGCTGTGAATGCAGTAGCTAATAATTCAACTCCCGGTGAGGATTTCACTGTAAACTATTTAACATATTTTCCATAGTCAGCAAATAATAATTTTGAAAAATCTTTCAGATAGCTCTGATCAATTTCATTTTCAAAATAAAGCTTCTGTGTATATCCGTTTGCATTTTCATTATTGATACAACCGTTTATCCTTATATGACCACCCATTCCTGCAGTAAACTCTATATAACATTGTTCATCATAAGGGACAACCAGCTTTGCAGTTCCACGCAATGTCTCATATAACCTGTTCAATCGAAATGCAAATTTACCTAAATCACAAACCCCGATATCCATAGTGGAATTCGCAGAAAAATCATAACTGGACACCCTTATCATTAGATTTGTATTGTTCGGACATGAAAAATCTTCTTCATGCACAAAGGGAGTAATTTGCAAAATAAAACGCTCTGCATCTATTCTATACATACAATTTTTCTCTCCAAATCTATCTCTATTTATATTTTCTTAAAAATTTTTCCCTTTTCGCATAAAATCAGCCAAATAAATATGATGTATTCCGTTTCTTTTCTGCAGAAGCTTGTCCATTGTCGCAACATATTTTGGATAATTATCTTTAATCTGTTCTAAAGGTCTATATTCTCTTTCCTCCGTCTCCTTTAAGTTTTGTCATAATCTCGCCACTAAGCAGATATGAATTCGAGCCGATGATAAAAATTGACCATTCTCCGTCTGTTCTAAAAGCATTTATTACCTCTTCAAATCCAGTAACATTCTGAATCTCATCAATAAAAAGATATTTTAATCCATTTATTTTTTCAAAACCTGCAATAAGTTCTTCAAGCTGATCTGCCTGTCTGATTTTTTTATAGCCTCGTTTGTCAAGATCAATATATATTATATTTTCCTCCGGTACATCAAATTCTGATATTTCCTCTGCAATCGTCTGCATAAGGCTTGATTTCCCGCATCTTCTTACTCCGGTGATTACCTTAATTATATCATCTGCGTGATAAAATCCACGTATTTTGCATAAATACCTCTCCCTTTTAAAAAGCTTCAATATTATTAACCTCCTGTTATTTGAGATATTAATATTACATATGAATTATTATAACAATTAAAAAAGAAAAATGAAAGTTAAGGCAACCGATTTTTCTTTTTTATCAATTTTGTATCTCTTAACTCGCATTTTTCTCTTTAGTAAAAACAATTTTTATTCAAACCCTATTTCCTTTATTTTTCCCTCGCCTTCACTTCGATAAATCAGGTACAGAGGAAAATCCCCTTTCACAAAAGGAACCTCACCTTTGCATAAAATCCATTGCTTAGATGTGGGGATCTGTATTGTGGCAAGCAACTCTCCCGTGACCTCTCCCTCTACTGCAAACTCCTTTGGCATTTCCTGATAGATCCTAAGCTCCGCCTCTTTTTCACATGATGCCGTCACGGTAAACAACGCAGATCCGGTAAATGCAAAGCTCCGGTATCCGATCAGCGTTCCATCCTGCAGTTCCTTCAAAAACACTTCTCCGTTTTTACTTCCGATATGCGGAAAATGTTCTGCAAATTTTTTATTGCTGCCATGCGGTACATATCCATTATTTAGTACACAGCAGATTGCTGCCGGATAGACTCCTTCTGTCACAAGTGCCTCGCCGTTTAACCCACAGGAGCTTACAGGCACCTGCCTTATTGTTCCGTCCGGTGCAATTTCAATCGGTTCCGCACATCCCTGTCTGCTGTAGTCGGATTTGTGCGTCAATCTATGATAAAAGACATACCACTGATCATTTATTTTTTCAATCCCGCCATGTGTTGTGCCGGTCATATTGAGCCGCTCTGCTTCTGTCCGTCCGTTGATTCCGACATCTCCGTTTGAAACGATCGTACCACCATATACATATCCATGATCCGGAAAATCACTCACGGCATAGCAAAGCTCATGGTTCAGACAGGAAGAATATACAAAATAATATTTCTTCCCAACCTTCCGGATCGAACTTCCCTCAAAAAAGGAATGTCCCTCAAAAGAGGTTCCCTTCACCCGGCATGGAATGATTGGTTCTGCCTTTCCCCGCACTGTCCGCATATCATCCTCCAGCACTGCCGTATACGGTCCCATGACACTGACATCTGCTGCATGCGTCAGAATTTCCTCACGACTTTTGTGAAACATTTCCATCTCTAAACGGATCAGTCCTTCATTTTCAAAAAAATCTTCTTCCTCTTCATATAAATACTGTGTCCCATAATATAACCTTATCACACCGTCATCATTTATTACTGCAGGATCAAAGCAGACTCCGTCAAGCATCGGCGAACCGTCCCTGTTTCTTACATAACCAAGATACTGGTACTCCCCCGCCGGTGTATCACAGACTGCCACCTGAATCGGACCATGATATCCGCCATTTCCATATTCCCCTGCCATACAGTAATACAAATAGTATTTTCCGTCATTTTCCTGTACCACATCCGGTGCATATAAATATCTCCGCACTACCGGAGAATTTTCACTATTCTCCTTTCCGTAATCCGGATCCTGCGCGGCACGATAGATCACTCCCTCATACCGCCATTCCTTTAAATTCTCTACAGATGCGGAATAGCATACATAATCTAACATACAAAAGGTTTCCCCGGCTTCCTTATCATGAGAACCATAAACATATACTCTGTCACCGAACACATGAGGTTCCGCATCCGGCACATATTCATTCAAAGGTAAATACGGATTAAAAATTTTTGTTTTTTTCATAAGACTCCTTCCTTCTCATACAATAAGAGAGCTGTCAATATATTTCCAGTTCGTTCGCATTACAAAAAAAATTTCTTTTTTTAATTCTCTATTTGCAGACCATTTTGATGTCAAAAGCATAATAATACATATAAGAAAAGTCAAAATCAACATTACGGAAAGAGCGAAAAGAATACCTTTTTTGCTTCTTTTATATAATCTACATACCATTATCAAGACGTCTTTCTCCGAATCATATTTACATTATAATTAAAATATCAACATCTTGTTACTGATTTTTTTGCAAACCACAATTCAACAAATGTTTCACGTGAAACACTATAATGGATTCTTTTTTGGCTTTCCTGCTTGTCTCGGATACTTTTTTGACAACTCTTTTCTCTTTTCAAAAGAAATATAAACACGATTAATATTCAAATCAGAAATTTCGTATTTATCTAATCTATTAAATTTGCAAAATAATAATTCCATAGCATTTTTTGCATTTTCTAATTCTTCTGAAACAGACTCACTTTTATAAGATACAAATAATCCTCCAACTTTCACAAAAGGAATACATAATTCTAATAAAGTCGGAAGTGCAGCTACTGCTCTTGAAACACAAAAATCAAATTGTTCTCTATACATTTTATCATGTGCAAAATCTTCTGCCCGTCCATGTATCAATGAGACATTTTCTATCCTACATGTTTTTAAAACCTGATCAATAAAGGTTAATCTTTTTTGCAGTGAATCCAATAGTACAAACTCAGAATCAGGATATAAAATTGCCAAAGGTATTCCCGGGAAGCCAGCTCCGGTTCCAATATCAATAATAGAGCAATCTGATAAATCATAAAATTTAGAAATCATCATACTATCAATAAAATGTTTCAAAACAACTTCATGCATCTCAGTAATTGCAGTTAAATTTAAAAACTTATTAGTTTCAATTAATAAATCATAATAAACTTGAAATCGTCCTAATTGAATATCAGATAATTCTATTTCATTCTTTTTTGCTTCATCATTTAAAAATTCTATCATCTTTGACATATATAACCCTCCGAATCAAAGTATATATTTTTCAGACTACTTTCTGATTTTTAAATATTCTCCATCAATACACTTAGTTACTCCAGTTACTATTCACAGTCATTTTTTTCATTCAAAGCCCGTACTTCATGCTTACTGTTTTCTGTTATAATAATTTATAGTAGAAAACGGCTTTTTCATGAAAAAAGTGAATCTATGTGAAATGATTAATAAAGCCAACTAATGTTTCACGTGAAACAAAATAATCTTATACCGAAATAATTTTGATTTTAATCCAATTTTTCCAAATCTGTTACATAAATCAACTCGCAGGAACCATCTCCTGTATCATTCCTTGTTGTGCTTGAATTCCATGTATAACTTCTTCCTTCTGAATTTTTAGCAGATACATTTACAAGATATCCTTTTAGCCTAATATAATCACCCGTCCTAATTCGTTTAATCTGCTTCTTCACTACATCATCTGATGGAATCAAATGATTATTTGAACTGTTTTTTGAAACAACAGCCATACCTCCAATACTTTTCAAGTTTGATTCATCATTACCACTGTTTATCTTCCAAAAATACCATCGGTTTGACTGTGACCAATGAAAATTAATCTTATCATTATTTGCTGCAACAACTCCCCATGCAAGTGCAAAATCCCTTGGTGCAAGCTTACCCGGTAAACCGCTGCTATATTTTTCTGTACTAACTACAAGTGCTGATATTTCATAAGAGTAAAGATATTTAATATCTACTGAATAATCATCAACTTTCAATTGGGTAGAACCTGTCGTTTCATTTTGAATTGGTTGACCAACTCCTTCAATTGCTCTATGTTTATTTGGGTGGGGCTTTACGACTAGATATAAAACAAAAATAATAATCAAAAAAGTTAATGCTATCCAACTGTTTTTTACTTGAATTTTTTCTTTCATTATCTAACCTCCATGTTATAATTAGATAAACATTTAAAGGTTCAAATTTTTGCAAAGATTATATTACATAATGCAAATTATGACAAATTTTTTTCAATTATCTATAATCAAAACATTTTAAGATTAAAATATAAAAACTACTTTAACTATTTAATCGAAAAGCTGTTGGTTGAAAAATATGTTTCACGTGAAACATCAAGTTTCATTTTTACTCTTTTCCAAATATATCAACAAAACAGAAATATCTGCCGGAGATACTCCCGATATTCTGGAGGCCTGTCCTACAGACTCCGGACGAAATTGTTTCAACTTTTGAACAGCTTCAAGACGCAAACTGTATACGTCATCATAATTAATATTATTTGGAATTTTCTTACCTTCCAATTTTTGATATTGCTTTACCTGTCGTTTCTGTCTTTCGATATAACCTTCATACTTCAAATTAATATTTACCTGCTCTCTTACTTCTTCACAAAGCTTCGGTCGATTCTCATCGATCTCATACAAAAGATCGTAAGACAATTCCGGTCGCTTAATCAACTCGCCGATCGTGGAACCAGATTGTAAAAGTGTACTATTATGTTCCTTCAAGAAGTTTTGCACCTTTTCTGAAGTACCAACTGTAGTTTCTTTTAAACGTAAAATTTCATTATCAATTTGTTCTCTTTTCAAACATAACTTTTCATATCGGTCATCAGAAATCAACCCAATCTCATGACCGATATCGGTCAACCTCAGATCTGCATTATCCTGTCTGAGTAAAAGACGATATTCTGCACGAGAGGTCATCATTCGATAGGGTTCATTAGTTCCTTTTGTAATCAAATCATCAATCAACACACCTATGTATGCCTGTGATCTATCTAATATAATTTGTTTCAAATCTAATATTTTTCTTGCTGCATTAATTCCTGCTATAATTCCCTGTGCTGCTGCTTCTTCGTAGCCGGAACTTCCGTTTGCCTGACCAGCACTGTAAAATCCATCAATATCCTTAAATTCTAAGGTTGCTTTTAGCTGTACCGGATCAATACAATCATATTCAATCGCATATGCATTTCTCACAATATTTGCATGTTCCAAACCCGGAACAGTATGATACATCGCATACTGTACATCCTCCGGCAGAGAACTGGACATCCCGCCGATATACATTTCATTCGTATAATTTCCTTCCGGCTCCAAAAAAACCTGATGTCGATCTCTGTCCGCAAAACGCATCACCTTATCTTCAATCGATGGACAATATCTAGGCCCTGTTCCCTGAATATTTCCGGAATAAAGTGGAGAACGGTCAATGTTATCCCGGATGATCTGATGTGTTTCTTCATTTGTATAAGTCAGCCAGCAGGAAACCTGTTCTTTTTCCAAATCCTCAGATGTATTTGTAAAGGAAAACGGAACTATTTTTTCATCTCCCTTCTGCTCTGTCATTTTTGAAAAATCGACAGTCCGTCCGTCCACACGGGCAGGTGTTCCGGTTTTAAAGCGACGAACCTCTATCCCTAATTTAATCAGACAATCTGTCAAATGATTTGCCGCAGAAAGTCCATTCGGTCCGGTATAATGACTGACATCTCCGTAGATACATCTAGCTTTCAAATAAGTTCCGGTACACATGATCACTGCCTTGCAGGGATATAATGCATCCGATGTTGTCCGTACACCGACTATCGTTTTTCTGCCATTTTCCTTATGAAACTCTATCCCTTTAAAAAAATCTTCCCATTTCTCCACAGCAAATGGATCCAAATTTTCAGCTTCAAAAAAATCAGAAGGATCGGAAACAGCTAATACATCCGCTACCTCGCCCTGCTTTAAAGTAAGATGTTCCGTATTTTCCAAAACATGACGCATCGCATTACTATAATCTTTTTTATCTGCCTGCGCACGAAGAGAATGAACTGCAGGACCTTTTGACATATTAAGCATCTTTGACTGAATAAAGGTTTTATCAATGTTTTTTCCCATCTCGCCGCCAAGTGCATCTACTTCTCTGACCAAATGTCCTTTTGAACTCCCTCCGACATTCGGATTACAGGGCATCATTGCCACACTGTCGATACTAACCGTAAAGACTAAAGTATTCATACCAAGACGCGCAGAAGCAAGAGCTGCCTCGCAGCCCGCATGTCCTGCACCAATAACAATGATGTCATAACTTTCATAAGTAAAAGACATATTACGCCTCCTATCATTTTCCCATACAAAATTCTTCAAAAATTTTATTCACCAGATCCTCTGACGCAGTATCTCCATTGATCAGTCCCAAACTCTTATAGGCATCCATCAGATCCACCATCAAAATATCCTCCGGCATCAGATGTTCGATTGCCACAAGAACTTCCTTCAAACTATCCCTCGCGCTTTCCACTGCATCTTTATGACGAAGACTTGTCAGATACACCTGATCATTAAAGGCAAGATTTCCTTCTAAAAAAAGCTCTTTCATATAATTTTCCAGTTCCTTTAATCCCAATCCCTCTTTTGCAGAAAATGCAATTGATTTCCAGTCCAAATCCAGAAAATGATTCGATAATTCCGATTCTATCCACATTCTATCATCTGAACCATTTTCATTCAATCCGCTTTTTTGAATCTCTGTATCAGATAATTTTTTATCATCGGAATCTGTAACAAAAGATAGATTTTCTAAGGTATCCCCATTAGCCAAAGAAGAAATCTTATCATATTTATTATAAAGAATCACACCCTTTTTCTTCTTTAAAAGGGATATGATTTTCTGATCCTCCGAATCAAAACTATCCAAAATATCAACTATATAAATGATAAAATCTGCCTGTTCTATATATTCAACAGCTTTTTTAACACCAATCGACTCCACAAGATTATCCGTCTGCCGAATACCTGCCGTATCGATCAAATTCAAAATCAAATCACCAAATCGTACAGACTCCTCCAAAATATCCCTCGTTGTTCCGGCAACATTCGTTACAATTGCCCGATCTTCTTCTAACAAAAGATTCATAAAAGAGGACTTTCCCGCATTCGGTTTTCCGACGATCACAGTATTAATACCCTCTGATTTCATTCTGCCATTATCAAAATTTTTCAAAAGAGTTTCTAATTTTTCCATTTGTTCTTTTACAACAATCTTTAATTTTTCAGAATAATCATCCAGAGAATAATGCTCCGGATCATCAAGCGCTGCCTCAATATATCCCATATGAAATAAAAGTTCTTCTCTTACAGCCTCAATATAATTTGACAAGCCTCCCTCTAACTGTTTCACTGCAGTATCCAGTGCAAATTCACTTTTAGAAGAAATCATTTTCATCACTGCTTCTGCCTGACTTAAATCGATACGCCCATTCAGGAAAGCACGCTTTGTAAATTCTCCCGGTTCAGAAAGCCTGACACCATGCTTCAATAACAACTTTAAAATTTTTTGCAGAACAAAAGCTCCTCCATGCGAATCAATTTCCACAACATCTTCACAGGTGTAACTCTTTGGTGCCTTCATTAATAATACAATTACTTCATCTACTACAGAATCTCCATCTGTAATAAATCCATAATGAATCGTATGCGTTTCCTGCTTCTGGAAAAAATCAGCATCCCACTTCTTATTTTCAGATTTCAAAAATTTCTGTGTACGAAAAACCTCCCCCACAGCACGAAGAGCATGATCTCCACTTATTCTTATAATACCGATACCGCCACCCATTCCACTGGCAATCCCTGCAATTGTATCATTTTCCATGTAATTCCCCCTATATATAAAGAAAAAGAGACTGACAAATTTGCCAGTCCCTCTCCCAAAAGTGGACAAGCCCACTTAAGCTTCATTCTATTCTTCATTACCTGAAAAATCAGTAGAAGTACTATAATCTGTTCCCTCTGTCCCTTCATAAGAACTATCTGATTTATAGGAAGATTCATAAGATGTTTCCTTCTCTCCATAAGACTCTTCCGGATTTTCTGAACGATATGGCTTTCTATAGTTATTACGATAAGGCTTTCTATAACCATTTCTGCCATAGGATCTTCCCTTCGAATATCTTCCGCGTCCTTCATATCCTGTATCGACGCCCGGCTTCAAAGTAATTACTACCTTACGATAAGGCTCTTCCCCTTCACTATGTGTCTCGACATAACGATCCTTCTGTAAAGTAGAATGAATTACTCTTCTCTCATAAGGATTCATTGGCTCCAAAAATACGGATTTATGTGTTCTTCTGACTTTTTGAGCAAGATTTTTAGCAAGATTTTCAAGCGTCTCTTTTCTTCTCTTTCGATAATTTTCTGTATCCAGTTTTACTTTAATATAATCTTCTGTATTCCTATTTACAACAAGACTGATCAAATATTGTAAAGAATCTAAAGTAATTCCTCTTTTTCCTATTAAAATACCCATTTCATCACCTGCTAATTCAACAGAAAGTACCTTATCATCTTCATCAAAGGATGAAGTAACCTCTACTACCATGTTCATTGCATCAAACACCTTTGATAAAAATTCACCAGCCGCTTCTGAAGGATCTTTATCCGCTTCCTTTAAACGGACACGAATCACAGCAGGCTTATTAATAAGTCCCAATAACTTTGATGATTCCTTTTCTACTACCTCATATTCTACATTTTCACTATTTGTTCCTAACTCAATACATGCATTTGTAAGTGCTTCACTCACAGACTTCGCCGTATATTCTTTCCATTCCATAGTTCTTAACTCCTCCTTATCTGATTTCTTTAGAAACTATCCATCATAATCACCACTAATTTTCCGGATCATCACGTCTCA
The DNA here is from genome assembly GCA_902795705.1 of uncultured Lachnospiraceae bacterium. Classification (GTDB taxonomy): domain Bacteria; phylum Bacillota; class Clostridia; order Lachnospirales; family Lachnospiraceae; genus Butyribacter. The sequence continues at coordinate 9,560 of CADBMH010000191.1, forward strand.
ACATATTTGCATATGCAGCAATACTTCCTTCTTTGTACTTTTTATTTCCTTTATTTGGAATATTATTATCCACTTTTTTTACACTTCTTGCTGCCTCTGAAGCAGAAATCTTTTTCTTTTGTCCATTATTTTTCTCATTATGAAAAGAATTAGAATTTGCTTTATTGTTTTTCGACTGCGAATTATTTACTGTGACTCCCATTTTTTCCATACGAGCCTTGTTTTTCTCCATATTTTTCTTCATCAATTCATCCATATCGACAATCTTGTCAAAATAGATATTGATACCTATTGACTGCAAAATACGAAATACATTACCTGTCACCCAGTAAATACCTACACCGATCGGAAACATAAAACACATGGCACCGGTAATAACCGGCATAACATTATTCATCATCTTCATAGAAGCAGCCGTAGGATTTTCCGGATCAACCGTCTGTGGATTTCCTGCCATGCTCACCTTTGTACTAATCCATTGTGTGATTACAGACAAAATAGGAATAATAACGCTTATGCTTTTAAAACTTGGAGTATTTGCAATATTAAGTCCCAAAAAATAATTAATATGAGTTGACTGATCCTTTACTTTTGCAATTTCGGAAGCCAGACTGCTGTATTTATCTTTGGAAGCTAATTTATCCCAGGCATCCGAGCCATACTGTCCCAAAATATCAACATAATAATTAATATCTCCGGCATGCTTACCGGTTGCATTTTTTACCGCATCTGTCACAACATAGGTATTGGACGACAAAAGCTTTGATAATTCTTTTACCGACGCACCTGCATTTTTTAACTGCTCCGCAAGCCCTGCATAAATATCATAAACCTGTCCGACATAAGCCGGTACATTATAAATCACACGATACAAGGCAAATAAAATCGGTAAAGTGATCAAAAGCGGCAGACATCCGGCTGCAGGACTGACACCATATTTTTTATAGACCTCCTGCGTCTCCATGGACATCTTTTGCTGAGATTCCTGATCCTTTTTATTTTTATACTTTTTCTGAATTGCCTGTAATTCCGGATTCATAACAGCAGACATTTTTGCAAATTTCTGCTGCTTGATCTGCAATGGAATCATAAGAGCATTTACAATAAATGTAAACAGAATCAAACAAATTCCCGTATTTTCAATACCTACCATTGAAAGAAGATGATAAATACCTTCTAAAATTGTTCCGAGTAATTTTGCAATCGGTCCTAAAATTGCTCCCTGGTATGTGGTTAAAATTACACTCATAACATCACTTCCTGTACCATTCAATAAATCTTTACAAATAAGTATCATCACCTATTTAATAATATTTTCCTATGGTACAGGATCATATCCTCCTTTCGCAAAAGGATGACATCTTAAGATTCTTTTTACAGCCAAAAAACTCCCTTTCAAAAAACCATACTTTTCTAAGGCCTCAATCGCATACTGCGAACAGGTAGGCGTATAAATACAAGTCGGTCTTCTCTTTAAGGGAGAGAGAAATTTACGATATAAATTTATAATAAAAATCATAACATTTTTCATAAAAATCCCCATATCTTAATATGGACATATATGGAAAGGTTCAAAAACCATCCTAATCCATTTACACAATAATGTGGTGCAGCCTTCCAAGATGTAATACCGCACTTTCAATTTCCGAATATTTTTTTCCTTTAGCTGTATTTCTTGCAATCAATATAATGTCAAAGCCTTTTTCAAACAAATCTTCATTCAAACGAATACTTTCTCTGATCAATCTGGTAACCCTGTGCCTTACTACACTGTTTCCGACTTTTTTACTAACAGTAATTCCAAATTTATTTTGTTCCGTTCCATTAGGAAGGACATACATTACTAAATATTTATTCGCATAGGATTTTCCATTATGATACACTTTTACAAAATTTCTATTATTTTTAATAGAATCAAACATAGATTATCCCTCTATCAAACAATAAAATAACAAAATAGAAGAAAAAGGTCACATAAATGCGACCTATGCAGAAAGTTTATGTCTTCCCTTTGCTCTTCTGTTTGATAATACTTTTCTGCCGTTTGATGTCAGCATTCTCTTTCTGAAGCCATGAACTCTCTTTCTATGCTTCTTCTTCGGTTGAAATGTCATCTTCATTTTTATTCACCTCCTCGTTCTATACTCATTACACTGTTTTCATAGAATCAGCTTGTCTATGAAAAACCACATGTAAATAATATTATATTAGCATTTAACCTATTCGTCAAGTAAAATTTTTTTATCCACTCAATTATCCACATGTGGAAAATGTGAATTGTTCATTTTTTTATCCTGTTCATTCATAAAAAAGCATTTTAGAATACATTTAAATAGGAAGAAATCCAATCACGTATTTGATGCTCTACAAGAAATAAATAAAAAATTCTCTATTGTAAAATTTGATTTTACATATATGGTCAGCCTTTGTTTTTCCAATTCTACCTTTGTCGATAGAAAATATGTTCCTAAGGTGGTTATACACAAATTGTGCACAAATTGTGTATAACTTTGCTTTCATTTTCAAATAGAACCTTTTTTCCACATATTTTTCCACATTATCCACGATTTTCAATAAAAACGGTACTTTTCAAGATTTTCATATGTGAAAAATTTAATCACAAAATTATAAACTTTTCTTTTTAATAAATCACATTTCGTATTTTTCTTCAAGTTATCCACATAAATAACTACATATATCTGTCTTCAAATTATTACGATTCATGGTAAATTTCAATAATTCCTTGTATTTTCCCCATATTTGATATAAAATAGATAGTATGATGAGTGTAATGTTGCATTTATTTAAAAACTGTTTATGGGCTTATATAAAAGCGACAGAGTGAAAACTGAGCAAATGCTGCAATATAATCCAATTGATTTGATTATTTGAGAATACTTTACTTATTGACACAAAATCATAGTATTAAAGAAAAGAGGATCTTATCCGTGGAAGATAACTTACGAAGTAATTGGGAAAAAATCTTAGAATATATGCATACCAATTTTGCAATTACTGATGTATCCTACCGTACATTTATCCAGAGATTAAATGTACATACAGTAGAGGATAATAAATTAACTGTACTGATCGACGACTCAAAAATCGGAGACAGTAAAGATTTTATTGAAAAGAAATATAAAACCTTTCTGGAGGTTTCCATCGAAGAAATCATAGGAATCCACTATTCCATTTCTTTTATCAATAAGACAGAGCTTCAAAAAATTGACCATAATAATAGGAAGGAACAACATTCTTCCAATCAAAGATTATATTCCTCCTTCAATCCGGATTATACCTTTGAAACCTTCATTGTCGGAGACAATAACAGTCTTGCTCATGCTGCATCCGTCAGAGTTGCAGAGGAACCGGGTGAAATCTATAATCCGCTTTATATCTATGGTGGAGCAGGACTTGGAAAAACGCATTTGATGCATGCGATTGCGAATTATATATTAGATCACGATCCAACGAAAAGAGTAATCTATGTAACCAGTGAAACCTTTACGAACGAAATTGTAGAGGCAGTGCGTGGTTCGAAAAGCTCTCAACAGCCTCTAAAGGACTTTCGTAAAAAATACCGGGAAAATGTTGATGTGCTTTTAATTGATGATATCCAGTTTATAATAGGTAAGGAATCCACGCAGCAGGAATTTTTCTTTACCTTTCAGGATTTAACAGAAAATAAGAAACAGGTTATTATATCATCCGATAAAAAGCCTTCGATGCTGACTACATTGGATGATCGTTTAAAATCCCGCTTTGAAATGGGGATTACGGCAGATATCAAACCACCAACCTATGAAACGCGTATGGCAATCCTAAGATCAAAAATCAATCATGAACATATCCCTGTAGATGATTCTATCCTGGACTATATTGCAGATAATATCGTTTCTAATATCAGAGAGCTGCAGGGAGCGATCAACAAAGTCATTTCCTATTCGAAACTCTGCGGAGAAGAAGTGACAATGGATCTGGCAAAGGAAGCTTTAGCTGATAAGATTAATCCGAATGTCAAGCATCAGATCACAATTGACTACATATTAGAGATGACAGCAGAGCATTTTCATATAACAACCGGTGATCTGATCTCTGATAAAAGGCCAAAGCATATTGCCTATGCAAGACAGATCTGTATGTACCTGTGCAGAGAATTGACACAGGAACCTTTAGCAGAAATCGGAGATAAAATAGGCGGAAGAGATCATTCTACCGTGATTCATAATATTGACCGTATTTCAACGAAGATCAATGAAAACGATACGGATACGATCAAGCATATTGATGTGCTGAAGAAAAAAATAGATCCAAATTGAAATTGTGAATAATAAGATTACACATATTCACTTTTTTGTGGACAAGAATAAAAAAAAAAAAAATTTATCTTTTACAGGATTGTGAAAAAATGTTTATGAAAAAGGAACTTAAAAAAAAACATTCACAAGTTATAAAGTGGTGAGTTTCACAAAATATCAAAAAAAAAGCGCTTATAAACATAATCACACCCTATAATAATAAAAAGAAGATAAAAAATAAATAATATAAATATTTATGAAAGTTTAGAAACTTATTACACAAATTTCATTCCAGGAAGGGAGTTATGAACATGAACATTATCTGTGATAAAAAAGAATTATTAGAAGGAATCAATATTGTTTTGAAAGCAATTCCGGGAAAAACTACAATGCCGATTCTGGAATGTATGGTAATTGAAGTAGAGGCCGGGAGTATTAAATTAATTTCAAATGATCTGGAAATGGGCATTGAGACTACAATTTCAGGACAGATCATAGAAGAAGGTTCTGTTGCAGTGGGTGCAAAGTTGTTTTATGAAGCAATCAGAAAGCTTGATTCTGATGTAAATGAAGTTAAAATTCAGACGGATGATACTATGATTCTTAAAGTAAGCGGTGGAAAGACAAAATATGATATTACTGATGTAAAGGGAACAGAAGAATTTCCGCTCCTTCCTACGGTTGTCAAAGAGAAACGTGTTACCATTTCTCAATTTACATTAAGAAATATTATCCGACAGACTGTTTTTTCTATTTCTGATAATGAAAATACGAAAATTATGACCGGTGAATTGTTTGAAATTAAAGGAGACAGACTCAGAGTGGTTTCTTTAGACGGTCACCGCATTTCGATCAGAAAGGTTCAGCTAAAAGAAAGCTATGATGATATCAGCGTGATCATTCCGGGAAAGACATTAATTGAAATCAGTAAGATTTTAAATGGTGATTTAGAGGATGAGGTTCATATTTATTTTACAGAGAAGCATGTTCTTTTTGAGTTTGATCATACGATCCTGCTTTCCAGATTAATTGAAGGAGAGTATTATAAGATAGAAAAAATGCTTTCCAGTGATTATGATACGAAGGTTATTGTAAATAAAAAAGATATGTTGGATACCATTGACCGTACTACATTTTTAATTAAAGAATCCGAGAAAAAACCGGTCATTATTGATATCAAGGATGATGTGATGAAATTTTCTCTTAATTCCGCGCGCGGTTCTATGGATGAACCTGTGAATATCCAAAAAGAAGGAAAGGATATTATGATCGGGTTTAATCCGAAGTTTTTGATGGAAGCACTTCGAGTCATTGATGATGATGAGGTGAAGATTTATCTGATTAATCCAAAGGCTCCATGCTTTATTAAAGATGATGATGAGACTTATATTTATTTAATTTTACCGGTTAATTTCATGGTTTAAAAGAGGTTTTCGTATGGAAGTGAAGGAAACTGTGAATTGTTAAGTTTGTAAAGGAGAATTTTTATGCGGGAAGTAGAAATAAGTGATGATTTTATCAAGCTGGGACAGTTGTTAAAGCTTGCAGATCTTGTTTCTTCCGGAGTAGAGGCAAAAATTGTGATAAATAATGGTGAAGTCAAGGTAAACGGTGAGGAAGAAACAAGGCGTGGAAAGAAAATTTATCCTCAGGATGTTGTGGAATTTCATGGTGAAGAAATAACGGTCATTAGAGAGGAATCATGATATGTATATTGATTCTCTGGAATTAGGTGATTTTCGAAATTATGAATTTGCCGGTGTTCATTTTCATAATAAAACAAATATTCTCTATGGTGATAATGCACAAGGAAAAACAAATATTTTAGAAGCAATCTTTGTCTGTGGGACAACAAAATCCCATAAGGGTTCTAAGGACAAGGAGCTGATCCGTTTAGGAAAAGAGGAAGCTCATATCCGTATGCATCTGGTAAAAAAAGAGATTCCGCATAAAATTGATATTCATTTAAGAAAAAGTAAAGGGAAGGGAATTGCGATTGATGGAATCCCGGTCAGGCGTGCATCAGAGCTTCTGGGTATGATTAATGTTATTTTATTTTCTCCGGAGGATCTGCGGATTGTGAAAAACGGTCCGTCGGAGCGCAGAAAATTCATGGATATGGAGCTTTGTCAATTGGATTCACTGTATCTGCATGATCTGGGAGAATATAATAAAATTTTGCAGCAGCGAAATAGTCTTTTGAAACAGATTTATTTTGAACCTTCTTTAAAAGATACCCTGGATATCTGGGATATGCAGCTTTTGGAGTATGGAAAAAAAATTATTGAAAGAAGGATTCAATTTATAGAAGATATAGGAAAAATTGTTTCGAAGCTTCATGAACAGTTGACCGGTGGTAAGGAAAAAGTAGAATTATTTTATGAACCGGATGTTCTTGTCTGTGACTTTGAAAATAAATTGAAATCACTCAGGGAAAAGGATTTAAAGACAAATACAACAAATGTAGGGCCGCACAGGGATGATCTCCGGTTTATGAATGGAGAGATTGATCTTCGAAAATACGGTTCGCAGGGGCAGCAGAGAACCTGCGCATTGTCTTTGAAGTTAGCAGAAATTGAATTGGTGAAACAGACTACAAATGATACGCCGATTCTTTTATTAGATGATGTTTTGTCAGAGCTTGACAGAAACAGACAGAATTATTTGTTAGATAGTATACACGATATACAGACCGTGATTACCTGCACGGGAATTGAAGAGTTTGTGAGCAGCAGGCTTTCTCTCGACCGTATTTTTAAGGTAGTAGAAGGAACGATTACAGAAGAAAAAGAGTAAAAAATATGTACAGGAAATATGGAAAAATAATAGATTCAGACATGGAGGTAATGCATGAGTACAGAAATGGGTACAGAGGTAAACGGTGAATACGGAGCGGATCAGATTCAGATTTTGGAAGGATTGGAAGCAGTCCGCAAAAGACCGGGAATGTACATCGGAAGTACATCTGTCCGTGGTTTGCACCATTTGGTTTATGAGATTGTGGACAATTCGATTGATGAGGCGTTAGCGGGGTTTTGTACAGAAATCACGGTGACGATCAGAAAGGATAATTCGATTAAGGTCGTGGATAACGGCCGCGGAATTCCGGTCGGCATCAACCACAAAGCGGGACTTCCTGCCGTGGAGGTTGTATTTACAGTGCTTCATGCCGGAGGTAAATTCGGCGGCGGCGGATATAAGGTATCCGGCGGTCTGCATGGTGTAGGTGCTTCTGTTGTCAATGCATTATCTGAGTGGCTGGAGGTTACGATCCATGCCGATGGAAAGAAATATAACCAGAGATATGAAAGAGGAAAGGTTATGTATCCTCTTAAGGAAACAGGAACGACAGATCATACCGGTACAGAAGTTGTTTTTCTGCCGGATAAGGAGATTTTTGAGGAAACAATATTTGATTATGATACATTAAGACAGCGCCTTCGGGAAATGGCATTTTTAACAAGGGGTGTCAAGATCATACTGATCGATGAGAGAGAGGAAGAACCGAAGGTCAGGGAATTTCATTATGAGGGCGGTATTAAGGAATATGTTGCCTATTTAAACAGGCATAAGGATCCTTTGTATAATGAGATTGTTTACTGTGAAGGACAGCGCGGGGATATCTATGTTGAAGTGGCAATGCAGCATAATAATTCTTATCAGGAGGGAACCTACAGCTTTGTCAATAATATTACGACGCCGGAGGGCGGTACTCATCTGACGGGATTTCGAAATGCGCTGACGAAAACCTTTAATGATTATGCCAAGAAAGCAAATATTTTAAAGGAAAAGGATGAAAATTTATCCGGAGAGGATATAAGGGAAGGTCTTGCCGCGATCATCAGTATCAAGATTTCCGAGCCTCAGTTTGAGGGACAGACAAAGCAGAAGCTTGGAAACAGCGAGGCAAGAGGTGCTGTGGAGTCTGTTGTATCTGAAAAGCTGACTTATTTTCTGGAGCAGAATCCTTCTGTGGCAAAGGTGATCTGCGATAAGGCGATTTTAGCACAGAGGGCGAGAGATGCTGCAAGAAAGGCAAGGGATCTGACCAGAAGGAAGACGGCTCTTGAAAGTACGGCACTTCCGGGAAAATTAGCGGACTGCAGTGACAAGGATCCGAAAAATTGTGAAATCTATATTGTAGAGGGAGATTCCGCCGGAGGAAGCGCAAAAACGGCTAGAAACCGTGCGACGCAGGCAATCCTGCCGCTCCGCGGTAAGATTTTGAATGTTGAAAAGGCGCGTCTTGACCGGATTCTTACGAATGAAGAAATCAAGGCAATGATCACGGCATTTGGTACCGGAATCGGAGATGATTTTGATATAAGCAAGCTCCGGTATTATAAGATTGTTATTATGACAGATGCCGATGTAGACGGCGCGCATATCGCGACACTGATGCTGACATTTTTATACCGGTTCATGCCGGATCTGATCAGAAAAGGCCATGTATATCTGGCGCAGCCGCCGCTTTATAAGATCGACAGGAATAAAAAGGTATATTATGCCTATGATGATAAGGAACTGGATCAGATTTTGACAGAGATTGGTCGTGACGGAAATAATAAGATCCAGCGTTATAAAGGACTTGGTGAAATGGATGCCGACCAGCTCTGGGATACGACGATGGATCCGGAAAAGAGGATTCTTCTCCGGGTGAACATTGACGAAGAGTCTGAATCAGAGATCGATCTGGTATTCAATACACTGATGGGCGATAAGGTAGAGCCGAGGCGTGAGTTTATTGAGGAAAATGCGAAGTTTGTGAGAAACCTTGATATTTAAGGCTTTGAATGGAAAAATTGATTTTGAATTATTATAAAAAAAGAAGCAGAAATGGAGGACAGCATGGACGAAAATATCTTTGATAAAGTGCAGGAGGTTGATCTGAAAAAGACAATGGAGACCTCTTACATAGATTATGCGATGTCTGTCATCGCAGCGAGAGCACTTCCGGATGTGAGAGACGGGTTAAAGCCGGTGCAGAGAAGAATCCTCTATGCGATGGTCGAATTAAATAATGGTCCGGACAAGCCGCATCGTAAGTGTGCCCGTATTGTCGGTGATACCATGGGTAAATATCACCCACACGGAGACAGTTCAATCTATGGAGCACTTGTCAATCTGGCACAGGAATGGAATACCCGTTATCCTCTGGTGGACGGACATGGAAATTTTGGTTCCGTAGACGGTGACGGAGCAGCAGCGATGCGTTATACGGAGGCAAGACTTTCTAAAATTTCTGTGGAAATGCTCGCGGATATCGGCAAGGATACGGTTGATTTCGTACCGAACTTTGACGAAACGGAAAAAGAGCCGGTTGTGCTGCCTTCCAGATATCCGAATCTGTTAGTAAACGGAACCTCCGGAATTGCGGTAGGTATGGCGACAAATATTCCGCCGCATAATTTAAGAGAAGTAATTAACGGTGTTGTTAAGATCATTGATGATATCTGTGATGAAAAAACGACAACAATAGAAGATATTCTGGGAATCATTAAGGGACCGGATTTTCCGACAGGTGCGAAAATTTTAGGTACAAGAGGAATTGAGGAAGCGTATCGTACCGGGCGCGGGAAAATCCGTGTGCGTGCGATCACGGATATTGAGCCGATGGAGAACGGGAAGAACCGGATCGTTGTGACAGAGCTTCCTTATATGGTCAATAAGGCACGATTGATCGAGAAGATTTCCGAGCTTCACAGGGATAAAAAGATTGACGGAATCACTGATCTTCGTGATGAAACGAATAGAGAAGGTATGCGTGTCTGCATTGAGTTAAGAAGGGATGTGAATCCGAATATCATATTAAATCAGCTCTATAAGCATACCCAGATGCAGGATACCTTTGGCGTGATCATGCTTGCGCTTGTGAATAATGAACCGGTAGTCATGAATATTATGCAGATGCTGGAATATTATCTGAAGCATCAGGAAGAGGTCGTGACGCGCCGGACAAAGTATGATCTGAATAAGGCAGAGGAAAGAGCACATATTTTACAGGGGTTATTGATTGCCTTAGATAATATTGACGAAGTGATTAATATTATTCGCGGTTCTAAAAATACGAATGAGGCAAAGGAAAAATTGATTGCCCGCTTCGAGCTTTCTCAGGCACAGGCAGATGCCATCGTGGAAATGCGTCTGCGTGCGCTGACCGGTCTGGAACGGGAGAAAATTGAAGCAGAATATGCAGAGCTTCAGAAAAAAATTGCAGAATATAAGGCAATCTTAGCTGACCGCAAGCTGCTTTTAGGTGTCGTTAAAACGGAAATCGTTGCAATCCGCGACAAATACGGAGATGAGAGACGCACGACGATCGGCTATGATGAGTATGATATTTCCATGGAGGATATGATTCCTTTGGAAAATACAGCGATCACAATGACAAAATTCGGATATATCAAGCGTATGACGATGGAGAATTTTAAGAGTCAGCATCGTGGCGGCAAGGGAATCAAGGGAATGCAGACGATTGAAAATGATTATATTGAAGAGCTTTTTATGGCGACGACGCATCATTATATTATGTTCTTTACGAATAAGGGAAGGGTGTACCGCCTGAAGGCATATGAGATACCGGAGTCCGGCAGGACGGCAAGAGGTATGGCGATCATCAATCTGCTGCAGCTGCAGCCGGACGAGAAGATTACGGCGGTTATACCGATCCGGGAATATGAAGACGGAAAATATCTTTTCATGGCGACGAAAAAAGGGATTGTGAAAAAGACAACGATCATGGATTATGCAAATATCCGTAAATCGGGACTTCAGGCAATCAATCTTCGTGAGGATGATGAACTGATCGAAGTGAAGATAACAGATAAAGAGAAGGAAATCCTGCTTGTAACAAAGCATGGGCAGTGCATTAAATTCAGTGAAAATGATGTGCGCCCGACAGGAAGAACCTCGATGGGTGTAATCGGCATGAATCTGACCTATGATGATGAAGTGGTTGCAATGCAGCTTAATACACAGGGAGATGCCATCCTGCTTGTTTCTGAAAACGGTATGGGAAAACGCACGGATATTGCCGAATTTTCTATCCAGCACAGAGGCGGCAAGGGCGTGAAATGCTATAAGATCACGGAGAAGACCGGTAATGTTGTCGGTGCGAAGGCTGTGCAGGAGCAGAATGAGATCATGTTAATCACGACGGAGGGAATCATCATTCAGATGGAGGTTTCTGAGATTTCAAAGCTGGGAAGAATTACCTCCGGTGTGAAGCTGATTGATCTGGACGCAGATAAAGATATTGTCGTAGCAAGTATCGCAAAGGTAAGAGAGGCTGTTCCGGAGGAAGAGAATGAAGAAGGAAAAGAATAGTGAAATGACATTTTCCGATATGGTCAGTATGGGAGAAAAAATGCCGGGTGGTTTTTTTATCTATCAGGCGGATGAACCCGGAACTCTTTTGTATGCCAATGATGTACTGGTGGATATGTTCGGCTGCAGGGATTTGGAGGATTTTAAGGAATTTACGGGATTTACCTTTCGGGGGCTTGTACATCCGGAGGACTATGATGCTGTGCAGAAATCCATTGATGAACAGATTGAAACGCATGAAAAAAAGTTAGATTATGTGGAGTATCGTATTATCAGAAGGGATGGAGAGGTCAGATGGGTTGATGATTACGGCAGGCTTTTGGAAACGGCACAGGGAGCTCTTTATTATGTGTTTGTAAAGGATATTACGGAGGCACATTTAGAGAGGGAGGAAAATAAAAGAAGACTGGAGGTTATTGAAGGCCTGAGTGTGAATTTTATTTCCATTTATCTTTTAAATCTGGATAGCGGTTCCATTTATCCATACCGCCAGCAGAAGGATTATTTTCGGATTATTATTGAAAATTTAAAAAAACAGGGCGAGATGGATATTGACTGGAAAAAAATTTTTCAGGAATATGCAAAGCGTTATGTTTTAGAAGAAGACAGAATGCTTTATATGCAGGAAACCCTGGAGGGGCGGATTCGTGTCAGATTAAAGCAGGAGTCTTCTTATACGGTCAATTACCGTTGTAAAAGCAGTGATGGAAGAATCCTTTATATGGAAATGTATATTTCCCAGATTGAGCATGACGATACCGGTAACCATGTGGTCATGGGGTACCGGGATGTGACCGAACACATACTGACAATGCAGGTGGAGCTTGCGGAAAAATTAAATATGGAAATGGAGCTTGAGCGGGAAAAGAAAACCAATGAAATCAAGTCTTCGTTTTTATTTAATATTTCCCACGATATCCGTACACCGATGAATGCGATCATGGGTTTTACGGATCTTGCTATCCGGCATATAAAGGAACCGGAGCTATTGGAAAATTATTTAAATCAGGTCAAAGTTTCGAATCAGCATATGCTTTCACTGATCGATGATCTTTTGGAGATGGGGCGGATTGATTACGGAAGGATTGAGATAAAACCAGAGTTATGTGAACTTTCGGAGCAGCTTAATCTGGTTCTTGATATGTATCGTCCGCAGGCGGAGAAAAAGGGCATTCATTTTGTAGAGGAGATTCATCTTCCGGAGGAAAAGGTCTATGCGGATGCGCTCTGTTTCCGGAGAATTTTAGGAAATCTGCTCAGTAATGCCGTGAAATTCACAAAGGAAGAGGGAACGGTGAAAATTTCTGCTTCCCTAAAGGAAACAACAGGCTCCGGAGAAGGTATTTATGAATTTTCGATTTCGGATACCGGTGTCGGTATGACGAAAGATTTTATGAAAAAGATGTTTGTTGCTTTTGAGCGGGAAGAAAGCTCGACAGAATCCGGCTATGAGGGAACCGGTCTTGGTCTTTCCATTGCAAAGCATCTGCTGGATGCAATGGACGGTTCTATTGATGTGAAAAGTAAAAAGGGAGAGGGTTCTGTCTTTACGATTCAGATTCCCTTTGCTCCTGCCGGAGAAAAGGAAGATACAGATTCTTTGGAGGAGATTCCGAAGACTACCAGAAGAGTGCCGAAAAAGAGACGGATTTTATTGGTGGAAGATATCGAGATCAATCGTATTCTTGCAGAAGAATTGCTTTCCGAGGAGGGCTTTTTGGTCGAGTCCGTACAGGATGGAAGTCTGGCAGTTGATGCTATAAAGAATCATCCGGCATGGTACTATGATCTGGTATTGATGGATATCCAGATGCCGGTGATGAACGGATATGAAGCGGCAAGACTGATCCGCGCGATGGGAAGGGAGGACAGTACAGGACTTCCGATTATTGCACTTTCTGCAAATGCGCATGACGAGGATAAGAAAAAGAGTATGGAAAGCGGCATGAATTCGCATGTGGCAAAGCCGTTTGATATTGATCATCTGGTGAAGACGATCAACCGATATGTGGGGTGAGGAATATTGAAAGAAAAAAAATCTCCGACTAAAGTTGATAAAGATTCCGAATATCTGTGAATTTCCTTTGATAGTAAAAAGAGGGGATTTAACGATAGCGAGGGTTCCGACAGAGGCAGACAAGGAAGGAGCTATCCATTTTGCAGCGACCGTAAAGGAAGGAGACGAGGTTCGTTTTTCGTATGGCGCGCAGCTTCGGATTTTTTCGGAGATTTATTATTGTAACGGAGAAGGCGGGGAATTGAACAGTGCGCTTGTGGCTGTCGGAATCAGAGAAGGGGAAGCAGAAAAAATTGAAGTAGAATTAGACAAAGATATTTTAAGGGAGGAGCGGGTTAAGAATGACCTTTTGATTCCTTTGGAATACCGCGTGATGAATTTTATGAATGCAGTTACGGGAGATCTGGAGGAGATGACGAAAAGGGCGAAATGATTCTCCGGGAGAGCGGGGAAGAACAGATTCTTGAATATGCAGAAAATATCCGGACGGCGGGAAATACGCTGATTAGAGACAAAAATAAATCCAGGAATGCCGTCTCTTTTGTATGGAGATGAAATCCGTATAAAGCAGGTTGTTACGAATATTTTAACCAATGCGGTAAAGTATACCGAAAAAGGGACAGTAACGCTTTCGGCAGATTTTGAAAAGAAGGATGAAGAACATATTTTGATATCGGTCAGTGTGAAGGATACCGGAATCGGGATCAAAGAAGAGGATATTGAAAAGCTGTTCTCTGCTTTTGAGCGGATTGAAGAGGAGAGAAACCGGAATATTGAGGGAACCGGTAGGGGACATGGAGACCTCGTGGAAGGAATCGGTAAAAAACCACAATAATTATCAAAGCGGGTTTACAGCACAGGATGCCCGGATTCTGGCTGTGGATGATACGGCGATGAATCTGACGGTACTTCAGGGACTTTTAAAGCTGCCGTTTGAAAAAGAGGTCTTTGAAGGACTTTTAGAAACACTCCGGAGCAGTATGGAGGAGTTTGACCTTGACCGGGCAGATGAGACGATGGCATTGATTGAAAAATATGCGTATCCGGAAGAGCTGGATAAAGAGATAGAGAAGCTAAAGGCAGCAGTTTCTGATGTGGATAGTGATGGGGTGGTGGAAATTGTGGGGAGGATAAAAGTGCTACTATGAAAAATACATATGGATATATCCGCGTTTCAACGAAGGAGCAAA
>CADBMH010000192.1 GCA_902795705.1 uncultured Lachnospiraceae bacterium
AAGCGAATGAAGTACCGGAAGGTTCATATGATCCAGGCTTTGCAGCGCACCGCTCGTTACAGTAGATAACGCATAAAAGATCACACAGATGGAACCGGTCATTAACATGATCCCGCCCGTCGTATAATTAAACACATCCGACCCCGGAAACAACAACCGTATGATCGGAATCGCAAGCACAGAAAGTCCCATTGCCGATGGAAATGCAATAATCATATTAAATTTCACAGCAATAGCAATCTTAGCCCTGACCTCGTCCATGTTCTTATTCATAAAGGATGCCACAAGCCCCGGAATCATGGAAGAAGCAATTGCTGTAGATACAGCGATCGGTACACTGACAAGCACCCTGTATTTTGTGCTGTAAATCCCAAGCAGGGTACTGACATTAGAAACATGCTTTTCCTTCATCACCTGATTAAACAATGTCACATCAATAATACCGCTAAGCTGATATACGGTCTGACTCAAAATGATCGGTATCACCGTTGCCAGAATCAGTTTATAGGTTACTCCAAGTGATTCTTTTGCAGAAACATGATCTCTTTTTTTCTGTTTCTGTATAATCGGTCTGTACAAAAGATAAATAAATCCCAAAATTACAAAAGCCGTAAGTGCACCAAAAAGTGTACCGAGGGTTCCACCTGCGGCTCCCCATGCTGCCACACGTCTCTCTCCCGCATGTCCGCGCATCAGCATATATGCCGCGATCACACTGACAAAGGCATTGACAATCTGCTCAAAGATTTGAGAGACTGCCGTCGGCATCATTGTTTTTCTGCCCTGGAAAAGCCCACGAAAGGTTCCCATGATCGCCACGACAAAAATTGTCGGAGCCAAAATCTGCAACGGAATCGCAATCCCATGATATTCCGAAAAGAAATGCGCTTCCAGATAATTCGCTCCGAAATAAACAAAAAATGCTGCAAGCCCGCCGGTAATTGCAGAAAAAACAAGCGAACACGAAAAAATATGATACGCATTCCTATATTCACCTCTGGCACATTTTGCGGACACCATTTTTGAAACCGCCATCGGCATTCCGTAAGAAGAGATGATCAATAAAATATTGTAAATTTCAAATGCAGCAGAATAAATTCCATTCCCTTCATCCCCGATAAAATTTGCCATGGGAATCCGGTACACCATCCCTATGATGCGTACCAGGATAGAAGCCAGCGCCAAAACACTTCCCTGTTTCAGAAATCCCCCTGCCTTCGATGTATCTGACATAATCCCCGTTCCTCTCTGTATCTTTATGTTACTATTCGGGTAACATATTTTCTTTTCCGTTACTCTTCACCTGTGGAGTCTCTGGTAATCCCCAGACGATTTAAGAGTCCGCTCTGCTTTTCCTCCATAATCTCCCGTTCATCATCCTCCATGTGATCATATCCCATAAGATGCAGCATACTATGTGCCGTCAAAAAGGCAAGCTCCCTCTCTAAAGAATGTCCATATTCCTCCGCCTGAGCCACTGCCCGTTCTACAGAGATCAAAATATCTCCTAAAAGAAGTTCTCCCGTCTCTATATTAAAATAATCACTGCGCACCGCTTCAGCCTCTACCACCGAAAAATCTCCCGCACGATTAAAATCAATCATCGGAAAAGACAATACATCCGTCGGCACATCAAGCTCCCGGTATTCTTGATTGATCCGCCTGATTTCTTCATTATCCGTAAGTGTCACGTTGACCTCACACTCATACGGACAATGCTCCTCCTCCAGCGAACGCTCGATGACCTTTGTAAGCAGTTCTTCATAATCAACTTCCAGTTCTTCTGTCCGGTTTTCAAAATAGATCGTCATTTGGATACCTCTTTTTCCAGAAACCAAAGGTTTCTACATGCTTTCTATCTCTGCAATATGTTCGATATAAAATGTTTCCAGTTTCTTTAGCTGTTCCGCAGAAAGCCCGGCCCTTGAAAGACTCCCCTGCTCCCTTCGCTTCAAAAAAATATTTTTCACAAGCATCTCATCTGATACCAGTTCCCTTTGTCCGTTTTTTCTCAAAAAATCGCCGGAGGTAATAATACTGTCACTCAGCATGACAACTAATGCTTCAGGACTATCCGGCACTTCATTCGTCGGATTATGCTGCCTTAGAATAGCTAAAAGTCTGTCACCAAACCCGGAATCCCTGCCAAGCTTCTCCCCGGCGGAGATATAATTTTGTTCCGAAGTGATTTTTCCAATCTCATGATACAGACCTCCTGCCCTTGCAAGAAGCTCGTCCGCTCCAACCGATCCTGCAGCCTGTCCGGAAAGAGTACTGATCTTTTGTGAATGCTCATATAATGTAGGTGAAAATTCCCTAAGCCTTAAGGAAAGCGGAAAGGTAAGCTCCAACACCCTTTGCAGCATAGTCTGTTCTGTCTCGGATACTGTTTCTTCCTGTTCCAAAACAGCATTTTCCTGTTTCAATACAGTTTGAGTTCGCTCTACCTCCGATTTTTGTTCTTCAATTTTAATCTTCTCTTTTTCAAAAGCATCCATTTCGGCTTCTTTTACTGCATCTGCACTTTGCATATTTAATAATTGACCGTTTTTCTGTGCAGTAATCCGAGATGATTTTTTCTTTTTTTTCAAAAAACGAACATACAAGGCTCCTACCGCAGTCAATGCAAAAATGCTGATAGTCTGTGAACTTATCTGGTCCGCATCCGGTTTTTCAAACACCTTAAAACCTGTTGTATATAGTAAAAGTGCCCCATCGGTCGCGAGCAAAATCACAAACAAAAACGGTATTTCCTTCAGGTTTTTTAATTTCGAAAACAAAAACAGGCTAACATTTGCCAGTATAAAATAACAAACAAATTGTTTCATTCCGGCAGAAGAGGTAATTTCAAGCAAAGCATACTCAGTAAGTAAAAAAAGCTCCGCTGCAGATGCAGCTTTCATTTCATCTTCCAATGCCAGATAGAGAAACAGCAAAAACCAAAAAAAGCCGGTATGCTCTGCAGCACTTAGTCCAAGCCAGAAAAAAGACAAAGCATAGCTTCCTAAAAAATATGCATTTGTTATCCTGCCATGCTTTCTTAAGAACTTTTCCTGCCTGATAAATAATACAAAAAGACAGGATAAGAAAAAAGCCAAAAAAGCTTGAATAAAGAAACCCTTTGAAACAAAAAATCCTCTGATTCCCTTCTCAATCACAAAAAAGGTAATGACTCCTATAACCGGAAAAACACAGAGAAGCAGAGTCTCTATTCGGTATTGCTTTTTTTCTGTTTCCTGTGCTCCCACCTTATTTCCTCCTCTTTTTTGCTCCCTCATTTTTCTTAGCATCTGCTAATTTTTTACGTCTTTCATTCTTTTTATCATATTCATCATAGGCCTTTACAATCTTTTGTACAAGAGGATGACGCACCACATCCTGATTCGTCAAATAAGCAAAACCGATATCCTCCACAGGGCGCAATACCTCCAATGCCTGATCAAGTCCTGATTTTGTACCAACCGGCAAATCCTTCTGTGTCAGATCACCGGTGATGATCACCTTTGATCCGAACCCGATTCTTGTCAAAAACATTTTCATCTGCGCCGGAGTTGTATTTTGAGCCTCATCTAAAATAATAAAGGAATTATCCAGGGTTCGTCCGCGCATATAAGCAAGAGGCGCCACCTCGATCAGCCCTTTTTCCGAATTCCTTAAATAACTTTCTGCACCCATGATCTGATAAAGCGCATCATAGAGCGGTCTCAAATAAGGATCCACCTTGCTTTGTAAATCTCCCGGTAAAAATCCGAGCTTTTCTCCTGCTTCGATTGCCGGTCTTGTCAAAATAATCTTACCGACCTCATCCTTTTTAAAAGCATCAATTGCCATCGCCATTGCCAGATATGTTTTTCCGGTTCCCGCAGGTCCTATTCCAAACACGATCATTCGCTCCCTGATCAGATCGACATAGCTTTTCTGACCTGCTGTTTTCGGCTTGATCGGCTTTCCCTGAATCGTATGACACACGATATCCGAATCAATCGACAAAAGATCAGACTGACGTCCCTCTAATGCATAAGAAAGAACATAATCCACATTTTGCTCTGTAATGGTATTCCCCCGTTTCGAAAGCTCCAAAAGCTCCAGAAGAACCTCCCTTGCAAGCGCTGTATCCCTGTCTGCTCCAACAATTTTAATCTCGTCATCCCTGGCCACGATACTTACTGCCAGACTTTTTTCAATTTTTTTCAAATATGCATCAAAGCTACCGAAAATATTGCTTTCATGCTCTACAGGAAGTTTTATTTCAATTTCCATCTACTGTACTGTCCTCATTTTGCTTTCATTTTTTTAACATAGTTTTTGTCTTTTCGTGTATGTTTTATACCTTTGATACAAAGCTTTCTTCTCTTCCGAACAGCTATCTGCCTTTCTGAAAGGTACGGTATTTTTCCTGTGTTTTATAAAAAACCAATGTTCCCTCATAGTAATATGCATCACGACGATCCCGCAAATTGACCTGTTCCTTCTTTAGAACATATCCCTTTTCTCTCATCTTTCCAAGATAGTCCGCATATCGTTCCGAAAGAATTTTTTCTGCATCGTCTTTACCGTATGTATCAGAAACAAACCTCGTTTCCTTCGCTTCCGTCCGGTAAAACTGCACAGGAAAACGCTTGGAAAGCTTTTCGTACAAAACCCCACCATCTCGAATTATATCATATTTTTCATAACTTTCCAAATTTTTTAAAGGATTATAGAAAAAAAACTGAAATCCGGACACCCTGCACTCATAAAGCCTCTTTTCCCGCCCGGTATAGATCTTCTTTTGATATTCTTTCTGCAGAAGATCCTTATATGTTCTTTGCACCTTTAAAACCACCGTCCCATCCGCATGCACATAATCCGTTTCCACGGTTTCCCCACCGTCTCCTAAAATCTTTACCACACCGGATATCAGGATTTTCCCCTTTTTTACTTTTTTGCCTGCTTTCACCTTTGCTGTGCCTGCCCTGGTAACGATGGAAACCACTTTTCCATCGGTTTCCGCGATCAGATGTCCCTTCTCCTCCTTTTTCTTTTTCTGTTTCAGTTGTACCTCCTTGATACGAATATGAATTTTGCTTCCGCTTTCTTCAACAGAAATCCACCCGATATCCGGATATTTTTTTCGAATCGTCTCTCTTAATCTTTTGCAGCTTAAATCCTTTTTTGCCATGCCTCCATACACGGAAATGCTGTTCAGATATTTGATCAGACTTTCCTTGGTATGATACGATTCGCCGCTTACCTCAATGGACCAGATCCTTGTAGATAATAAAATCCACAGAAAAAAACAGCAGGTTACTCCGGCTGCAAAATTTAGATGTTTTTTTATATACTGCAGAAAAAAAGGGAAACCTCGTCTGCCTATAACCACCGGAAAAACCTTACTTTTTTTAACGATACGCCTAAGCTTATAAAAATCCTTTAATAAAATGTAAAAATATAACTCCTCTTTTTCACTTCGAAATGAGATTCCCCAAAGTATGATTCCGTGGTTTCTGCAGAGATTGACAAAGCGTTCTGCCTCTCTTCCCGTCGCTTTTACATAAAGAATCCCTAAGAACCATCCAAATATTTTATGTACCATGTCTGACTCTCCTGTACTATTCCAAACTGCCTGTATTGTTCCAGACAGTCCTCAATGATATTCGATTGAATGAATGTCTCCGATCACACACATCCCATCGTCCCTGAAATATGCGATTACCAGATTCCTTCCAAGCAGATGGATCCTGCCTGTTTTCGTCTGGACACGAATCCGTTCATTCGTATATTCAATTATATTGCTGTAATTTTCAATACAGAACCTTCGATTTCCATAGCCCATTAAAATCGGAACTTTTTTTACAACATCCTCTGTCAGTCTGAACTTTTCAACAAGAACTCTTGCAATCACCGGTTCTTTATAAGATAAATCCACAGTTTCCGTTTTATGGTGTACATGCTTTTCCGGCACATTCGTCTTCTTTTTACGATGAAACATCCTTCTGCCCGCCATAACTCCTTTCCTTTACTATATGCATGATCCGCCAAAAAGTGTCCTGTAAATGTCCCTTTTGCATTCTTTTCCGGATAATATGCCTATATCCTGTATAATACGCTAAAAAAATGTTTATAATCCCCTCTCACACCAGCTTTTTGCGCTCCATCTTTTTCCATCACTGCAGATAAGAACCGCTCCACCCTGATCGGTACGCAGGACTTTCGCATGAACCGACTGTAACCGGTTTAAAAGCTCCTTATGCGGATGACCGTATCGATTTTTACGCCCACAGGAAATCACGGCAACCTTTGGAGATATTGCATCCAGATATTCCTCCGATGAAGAATTTTTCGAACCATGATGTGCGACTTTTAGTACAGTTGTCTGCTCTAACATAGGTAAAACCGCCTCCTCGCCGTTTTTTTCAAGATCACCGGTAAAAAGCATGGAAAAATCACCACAGGTCAGTCGCAGCGTCGTAGAATATGCATTTGCCGATTCTGCATCAAATCCCTTCTCCGGATGGAGGCAGTACAGTGAGATGGAATCCATACGAAGCAGATTCCCTTTATGAATATAACGAACAGAAATCCCGGTTTTTCGGGCAATTGTTCTCATTTTTTGATAATTTTCACCTGTCGATGTATTTGACGGTTCCGGCAGCAGAAGCATTTTAATTTGTATTCCATGTTCCTGTGCTGTTTCCATCAGCTCTAACTGTCCTGAAATATGGTCTTCATCCTCATGTGTCATAATCATATAATCAAGCGTACGGATACCATTATATTTAAGAAAAGGAAGGATTCTGTATTTTCCGACAGATGCTGTGCTTGTACTTCCTCCATCAATGAGAATACTTCTCCCATGCTCCGTCTGCAGTACAATCCCGTCTCCCTGACCGACATCCAGTACAGAAACCTGTACACCTCTTTCCGGTATGTGTACACATAATACGCATAGTACAACGATGAAACATATCATACAACCAAGTCTTAAACACACCGGAAAATGCTCCCTATGCCGAATCACCAGACCACATATATATACGATTGCCAATAATACAAAAAAATACATAAAAATCGGAAAGAGCTTCGGACAGCCCAGAATCAATACCGATTTCCATAAGCTTCCAAAGAAATCACAGCAAGATGTATAGAACCTTAAAATCAAGTGGCTGAAAAAGAGAATCCCCTTTGCTAACGGCAGACAAAACAATCCGGTCAGTCCCCCGATAAAAGATAACAAAATTAGTACAGCAGCAAGCGGAATAACCAATACATTCAGAAAAATACTATAGGTCGGAACTTCATAAAAGAAAAACAAAAGAACAGGCAAAGTTGTGATCGTGACAGCAGCACTGCATAGAAAGGAAGATAAAATGAGTTCCTTTAGACGTACATAAAGTTGAAACAGACCGGGACATACACAATTTTTCTCCGATTCCTTCTCTCTTTGTCTTCTTTTTCGGTCATGCATTTCCTGCTCATCTATGGTTCCCAAGATTAAACCTTTTACAATCGGAGTCACATAAACTGCACCAAACGCGGCACTGTAGGACAGTAAAAAGCTTCCTGAAAAAATTGCATAGGGTCGTTGCAGTAAAATTACAAGCGCACTGACTGCCATTGCCGTCAAAGCATCATAGCTTCTGCAGGCAACCTTAGAAAACAAAAGAAAAAGCATCATAAGGATCGCACGATGAACAGATACGGAAAGCCCTGCCATATAACCATAGGCATATAGAAAAGCTGCAGTTAAAACAAAACCCGCCTTGGGTGGAATAAAAAATTTTGATAATAAAAAAGAAAAAAACAGGCATATGATTGAAATATGAAGACCGCTGATGGAAAGCAGATGACCGATTCCATTCCTTCGGTATAATTCCTTCACAGACAGTTCCATCTCTGCCTTTTCACCAAAAAGCATTGCACTGACTGTACCACTGTCTTTTCCCGGCAAACATGTCCGGTACACCGAAAGAATATGCTCTCTTACAGAAAACAGCAGTCCCTTCACCGGTGCCCTCTTTTTATCTGACACGCGTACAGAATCCGCCTGCATCTGATAGTAGATGTTTTTTTCTCTATAATATGCTTTTTCATCGAAGTTACCGGGATTGGTTGACGAAGAAAATTCCATGAGCTTCCCTTGTATGGAAAGCACATTGCCGGGATAAAGACGATGCTCACAGCTTTCTTTTGTAATGACCAAAAAATCAGAAAAGGAATATTTTTTTCTTTGAATTTCAGTAGAGTTTTGATACCATGAGTCCGCAAAAGTTACGGTTACAGATTTTAAATACAGATAATAGGATTTGGGCTTTTTTTCGTATCGTTCCAATGTGCCGGTCACCACTGCCGGAACCATCTGCTCCTCTCCCAGCGGAATAATATATTCCTTCTTTTCCAATTCATTTCCGCGGAAATAAAAAACACAAAAAAAGATAACAACATATGCGCCCAAAACCCATAAAAACGGGCGTCTCAAACACAAACCACCTCCTCTTTTACTCCTCGATCAGATCATAATTGACCTCCAAAGAATCTCCCAGAGATATCTTATCATCATAGGAAAGAACCTGCTCCCCGTCAATACTGAATTGAACCCTGTTTATATTGGATAATTCAGTAAGACTGTTCACAATCGAATAAACCGTTACTTCATCAGAAATATCTGCCGGTTTGTCTAAAAAGTCATTAGAAATATCCAAATAGCAGGTGTTTTCCTTCACAGAAATCTTATTAAATTTTACAGTTTCAGAAATTGTCCGCTTTAAATCTTCTTTCTTTAATCCTTTAATTTTCTCCGGTCCCTTTAACAACTGTTCCAACACAAGCTGCTCAATCGGAATCGAAGCATCGTAAGTGACCGATATCGGTACCTTTTTTAACGCCTTGCCATCTTTATTGCTAAAATACACATTGAGAGTAATCTTTTGCGTATATATCTGTTCTCCTGTGTTATCAATAAAGGTGTCTGCCGTCATAAACCCAATCGCATCCATATTGCTGTCCGTAAGCGGCTGCCCGGAAACATAAAATTCCACCGTTTTCACTCCTTTGAGCTGGCAAAAGGTCTTAACGATCGCAGCACGTCTTAAAACCTCGGATACACCGGTATAATTTGTATAAGCCGCAGTCCAGTACAGGCACAGATCTCCGGAATTGATCGTATATTCATTTAACTCCATATCATCTGCAATCGCTTTCTTTAAAGAAATATTCCTTGGATCCTGCTTTAATTTTTTCAAAAACTCCTGTATCTGATCATCAAGCTTTGTGCTCTCAAGCTTTGTCTGTTCTCCTACAACCTGCGTTTCCGAAGTATTCACACAAAAAATGTAAGGAGCGTCACTTTTTTTCATCTCCTCTTTTTTCGTGCAGGCAAAAAGGAAAGCAGAAAAAACAACTGCTAAAAGCAGAAATATAGATTTTTTTCTTATATCCATACTTTGAAAGAAACATCTCATCTATCTGTTCTCCTTTTTTCAGTATTATTGGTACAGCATATCCCATTATACCAGTACATCAGAAATTAAGTTCTTTTTATCTCTTATACTAGGAACCGACATTTTCCGTTACAATATAATTCAACGGAATACGAAGTGTAAAAGTCGTTCCTTCCTTTTCCTTGCTGTACAATTTTATGGAACCGCGATGAAGTAAGATCACGCCCCTTGTCAATGCAAGTCCGAGTCCCGTACCGCCGGTTTCTCTCGATCTTGCCTTGTCTACACGATAAAACCTGTCATAAATCTTATCCTGTACATCTTCCGGTATACCTACCCCTGAATCCTGAATCTTTACATAGAAAAACTTATGATCTGCATTGAGAGAAACTCTTACCCAGCCGTCATCATAATTATATTTAATCGCATTCTCAATCAGATTATTTAAAGCAATTGAAATTTTTACATCATCGATTTCTGCCACAACCGGTCGAAAGCTCTCTAACGTAAGCTCGATATTTCTTTTCTGCGCAAGCGGTCTCAGACGCTTTAAAAGGCTTTCTAACAGTTCATTGACATTAACAGACTCCACCTGCATTTTGGCAGAATTTTTATCGAGTTTTACCATAGTCAACAGGTCATTGATAATTTTTGTCATGCGCTCGATCTCATGCGTAATATCTACCAAAAATTCTTTATATAATTCTTCCGGCATTCCATCCTGGGAAAGCAGAGAATCAGACAAAACCTTCATCGACGCAAGCGGTGTTTTTAACTCATGGGAGACATTTGAAACAAAATCTTTTCTTGCGGTATCCTGTTCATGAATGTAACCGGTCATCTGATTAAAGGATTCGGAAATCTTTTTCAGCTCAGAATAGGTATTTAATTTCATCGTCACGTCGGTTTCCCCGCGTGTAATATCATCAATGGAATCTGTGACCTTCTGTAACGGTCTGGATACGATATAAGAATAAAACATCGAAATCACTAAAATGCAGATGGCAATTGCCAGGATCAAAAGCAGTGTCCGGTAATTGATCGACTCTTCTAACAGATGGAGATTTTTTGTTGAATAACTGATTAAGATCGCACCGATCACATTTTCTGTTGAAGTATCTGCAATCGGCATGGCAAGCTGGATATAGTCACCGATCTCATTGGTAAAAAAAGCATTTTTGTCAGAAAAACACTGGATTACCTCGGTAGAGATCACAGTATTCCCATCCTCCATATCATAGGTATCCTTGACAACCTTCAAATTCTGATCCATGATCATCACGCGTCCCTGATATACACCGGCAATTTCAGCAGCCTCTTTCTCTACTTCTGTAGAGTCTTTTCCAAACAGATAACCGGAAGACAACACCAGATTCGATAACACATTGCCATAAGATTTTACCTCATCATTTCTCTGAGAAATCGTCTGACCATTGTATGTACGGATAAATATAATCGAAAAAAGAATAACAGGAATCAAGCCCACTAAAAAAATCACTGTAAATAACTGCGCACGCATACTTTTTAGCTGATAGCGGATTTTATCCCATCTCTTTTTCAATTCCCTGATGCTCCTTTACGTGATTATTTATAACGGTCCACACTTCGCCAGACTTCACTCAAAATCCCGTTCCTTCAGACGTTCACAAAAGGTTATTTTGCAAAATAATAACCTACGCCCCATTTTGTCTGAATGTAGGTCGGCTCACTCGGATTCGCTTCAATTTTTTCTCTCAGACGCCGGATATGTACATCTACTGTACGAACATCTCCACGGTCAGCACCCCAGATCGTATGCAGCAGTTCTTCTCTGCTGTACACTTTATTTTGATGGAGCATCAAAAGCTCCAAAAGATCAAATTCCTTTGCCGTTAAATTTACCTCTTTATCATCGATATAACCTCTTCGACTGTCAATATCAATCTTTAGGGAACCATAGACAACCTCCGAACTCTGCTTTTCCTCCTTTTTCGAACCGCTTCGTCTTATGATTGCCTTAATCCTGGCTTTTACTTCCAGAATATTAAACGGCTTTGTAATATAATCATCCGCACCATACTCAAGCCCCAGAATCTTATCCATATCATCCCCTTTGGCAGTCAGCATGATGATCGGAACATCGGAATATTCCCGAATCTGCTGACAAACTTCAAAACCGGTAAATTTAGGCAGCATGACATCCAAAAGAATGACATCATACTGATTTTCTTTCGCTAACTGTAATGCTTCTTCACCATCAAAGGCACTGTCTACTTCCATGCCATCCTGTTCCAAACTAAAACGAATCCCCTTCACGATCAATTTCTCATCATCTACGACTAAAACCTTCCTAGCCATGTTCCAATTCCCCCTAATCTATGTTCTGATCTTATCTTTTATCTTATTGTAGACGCCTTCTTTTATTCCTGAAATCTGCATGATATCCTCCGGCTTACTAAAGCCGCCCTGTTCTGTCCGGTATGTGATGATCATCTCTGCTTTTGCTTCCCCGATACCGGGAAGCGTCATGAGCTCTTCCTTCGTTGCCAGGTTAATATTTACTTTTGATTCTGTATTTTCACCTTCTGTAAGACCGGATATTTCCGTATTATATTCCTGCTTCTTTACCAGCTTTTTCGCTTGTTTCTTAGTAGGAACAACAATCTTCTCCCCATCTTCTAGAAGCTTGGCTAAATTCAAAAAATCCTTTGCAGCGTTCTCTTTAAAGCCGCCTACCGCCTCGATTGCATCCTGAATACGCGCCGTACCGGTATATCGGTATATTCCCGGAGATTTCACTGCACCTGCAACATACACAGCACATTCCGTCTCTTTTTCCTGCCCGTTTGGAGCGGAAGTCTCCGTTTTCCTGTTTTCTGTAGTTCCGTTTTCCGATGAAATCAGTTCCGCTGAAGAAAAATCTTCACGAACGGCTGACTTATTTCGTCCCGAATAAAACAGATAAATTGACGCACATAAAAAAATAAAACAAATCCCGATAATGATATGAGTTTCTCTTTTCATAATAACCTTCCTTTCCGCTATCACGAAAAGAGATACAGCTAAAACCCATAGGAACAGTTTTATATTCTACTGTTCCTCCCTATCATTCTATCGAATTTTTCGCTTTATGACAAGAGGATTTCACAAAAATTTAAGCAAAATTTAAAGTTTTGTAAAACAATTGTAACGATATCCTCACAAAAACCTCAAAAACAGGAAAAAGAAAACAAAAAGCATCATAAAAATCATTGCCGAAACAGCTCCTGCCACTTAAAAACAACAATCCCGGCGATAAAAAGAAGCACTCCGGCTAACTTTGTGATATGAAATCCCACGCGCTCTGCGCCGAAAAGACCGAATACTTCGATCAAATACGCAGCAAGGATCTGTGCCGCAATAATAAAGAGTACCGCCTTTGCCGGTCCCAAATGCGCCATACCGACGATCACCGTATAAGTGATAAAGGCTCCCATGACTCCGCCCAAAAGCATATACCATGGCTTCACCTCCAAAATTCCCTTAAAGCTCCCCTCTCTTCCTGTTACGAGCCATGCGGTCAGACAGACGAGAAGTGCCGTAAACTGCACAAAGGCAGCAGACACCCATACACTGGTCTGCTTCGTCACCTCCGTATTAAAAACCCCCTGCATGCTCATCAAAATACCGGATATGATTGAAACGATCGCACCTGACATAAAAAATACTCCCTTCTGTTTATTGATGTTCCTGTTCACGGTCATAAATACAGTGACTATGAACAGCAACAGACCATTAAATCATTTATGAAGAGAGTATTTCCATATTTTATAATTTTGATACTTAATTGTTATTATTCACAGTTATATCTATAAAGAAGTGACTGTGAATAGTAGCATTTAATTTGAAGCAAATACCGAATCTAAGATTTCACAGCAGGCATCGATATGCTCCTCTTTGATGATCAAAGGCGGCACAAAGCGGATAATATTTGTTCCGGCGCTGATTAACACCAGTCCTTTTTCAAGTGCTTTTTTTACGACATCGGCAGCAGGAATCGTAAGCTCCATCCCCTGCATCAGTCCTAAACCGCGGCAGTCCTTGATAAGCTCCGGATATTTTTCCTTTAATCCGTTTAATTTATCTGTCAGATAAGGCGCAATCTCTGCCGCATGCTCTACGATCTTTTCCTTCTCAAAGATTTCAAATACTTTGCAGACCGCCGCTCCTGCAAGCGGATTCCCACCGTAGGTCGTTCCGTGATCTCCAGGCACCATGGCGGATGCCACTTTTTCTACTGCCGCAAACGCTCCCACCGGAAACCCGCAGCCTAACGCCTTCGCCGTCGTAAGGATATCCGGTCTGATTCCGTAATGCTCAAAAGTAAAGTATTTTCCGGTACGCCCCATGCCGCACTGAATTTCGTCCAGAATCATCACGATATCCTTTTCATCACAAAGCTTTCGGATCCCTTTGATAAAGGCTTCATCAGCCGGATAGATCCCGCCCTCTCCCTGAAGCGTTTCCAAAAGGATCGCACAGGTATCCTCTGTAACTAAATTCTTCACGCTGTCAAGATCATTGTAATCTGCAAAGGAAACCCCGCCGATCAGAGGTTCAAACGGCGTCCGGTAATGCTCCGTTCCGGTTACGGAAAGTGCTCCCATGGAACGGCCGTGGAACGAATGATTCATCGCAATGATTTCACCTTTGCTCTCTGGATTTTTATTATAGGCATATTTTCTTGCTAATTTAATAGCACCCTCGATTGCCTCGGTTCCGCTGTTGGTAAAAAACACCCTGTCCATGCCCGATTTTTCGGACAGATATTCAGAAGCTTTGATCACAGGCTCCGTGTAATACAGATTCGAAACATGAATCAACTTATCAATCTGCGTCTTTAACGCCTCCTTAAACTCCGTATTGCTATAGCCGAGAGCAGAAACCGCAATACCCGCTCCCATGTCAAGATATTTCTTTCCGTCGGTATCCACAAGATACACATCTTCTCCTTGGTCGAACACGACAGAACGATTGTAGGTATGTATTAAATGCTGTTCAAAATCCTTCATCTTGCTATCCTTTCCTTTTCTGTTCTTAAATCATTTTTCATTGGAATACGGTGCACTGTCCTGTCCGATGATCGCCGTTCCGACACCCTTTTTCGTAAAGAACTCAAGCAGAAGGCAGTGCTCTCTTCTTCCGTCCAGGATATGCACCCTGTTTACACCACCATTCACTGCACGGATACAGTTATTGACCTTCGGTAACATCCCGCCACTTATCACACCGCTGTCAATCAGTTCATTGGCTTCGATCAGATTCAGTACCGAAATCACGCTCGTCGGATCCTTCGGATTCATGCAGACACCCTCGACATCTGTTAAAAACGCAAGCTTATCCGCCTGAACCGCACCGGCGATCGCGCAGGCGGCATCGTCTGCATTGATATTATAGGTCTCTCCCTTTTCGTCCATACCGGTCGGCGCAATGACCGGAATAAAATCATTCAAAAGAAGGGTTTCTAAGATTTCCGTATCCACTCGCACAATATCCCCGACATAGCCGATATCCTTTCCGCCCGGCATCTTCTTTTTCACATGAAGCATGCCGCCGTCTTTTCCGGAAATACCAATCGCTTTCACACCTAAATGCTCCATACGCTGCACTAAATATTTATTCACATGGTTTAATACCATCTCCGCTATTTCCATCGTATCCTTGTCTGTTACACGGAAGCCCGATTCAAAACGCGTCTCCATGCCGAGCCTGTCCACCCACTTATTGATATCTTTTCCGCCGCCATGTACGATGATCGGCTGCATCCCGACTAATTTTAAAAGCGCCACATCCTTGATCACGCTTTCCTCTAGCCGCTTATCCGTCATTGCGCTGCCGCCGTACTTTACCACCACGATCTTATTATTAAAATCTCTGATATATGGCAATGCCTCGATCAAAGTCTCCGCCTTTACCGTAATCTGATCCATATACCGTTCTTTTTCTTCGTGACTCATCTTTTATGTCCACCTCTCTATTCTATAAAGTCCATTTGTCATTATACTTCTGATTTTACAATTATGCAAGTAACAAAGTGGGCAAGCCCATTTCAGCTCCCCACCCGATTCACGGAATTTCCTAATTGAAC